>JANWVU010000030.1 GCA_025056465.1 Verrucomicrobiia bacterium
AACTTCCGTCTCGCACAACTGCTCCTACAGCGCGGGCGCATTGACGAAGCCGAGGAGGTGCTCGCGGAGTATCAGAAACGGGACATTTACAACACCAAGATCAAGGAAGCGATCCACACAATCCGGGAGATCCGAAACCAAAACCGCACCGTGAGCGAACTAGAACAACGGTTCGCTGCCAACCCTCACGATCTGCAAGCCGGTTGGGATTTGTTCCTCGCCTACGGGCGCAGCGGTCGGCACGACGCGATGGACGCCATTGCGAACTCGCTGCTGGTCCGGCCGGATTTTCCCGAGCAACAATTTCTCGCCCTCGCGCAAGCCTACGCACAACTGAAACGACTCGACCGCGTGACCGCGATTCTCACCTACATGACGCAACGTTTCCCGCAGAACAACATGGCATGGTACAACCTGGCAGCCGTCTATGCCGTGCAAAACGATTGTCCCAGCGCCGCGGTAGCTCTGCAACGCGCTTTGATGCTCGACACCCCCGAACGCGTGGTGTTCAACACCGCGCGGCAAGACACCCGGTTCGCGCCCTGCCGGGGTCACGCCGATTTCGACCGAATTTTCACCGAGGCAACTGGCGCGGGCGGACTGGTGCCGTTTCGCACCCCGCAGTAGTCACGGTCCTACCGGCACGACCAACCGCATCCCAAGCCACGCGCGGCCGCTGCCTACATCGAGGTCCACATCGGTTCGTAAACGCGCCTCGCCAAACGATGGGCCCCACCACGCCGGATCCGGTGGTTGGCTGAAGTCTTCGCTTTCCGTCCGACCGTGAATCAGAATCCCGCGCGCAAAATCGTACTCAAATCGGAGCGCGTCGCGGGTTTGCTCCACAAAAAGATCCAAAGCAAAAACAGTTCTGTCCAACTGGTACTTGGCGGCTTGAATTGCGCCCAACACCCGCGAATCGCTCAGGTCGGTGATCCCGAATTCGCGTTCAAAATCTGACCATCGTTGTCCAACCGTCGGGCGTGCTCGCGGAGCGCGCAACGCCGCCAGCGGCTCGCTCGGTTCCCAAAAATGATGTCGCACCGTCCGCGACGGTTCGGGCGGCAACTCCAAGACCCAATCCGGTACCTGTGCTGCCAGTAAGGACGGCGCATTGGTGGGGAATGTTTGGCCCGCAACCAGACGAAAACCCAACAAAACCCACGCAATCCACCCCACCGCTGCCTTTCGTAACCAGCGGCACCGCAACGGTCGTTGTCGCACTGCCCCAGTCATGGTCCTCCATCCTCACCATAGTCCCCGGTTGGCCCCTGTAAAGATCCCTTGGCCTGCAGATTGCTAAGACAGTTTTTGAAATGAAGTCGGTCCGACCGCTCAATGGCATGGCGCAACGCGCGCGGGCGTTGGAGGCACTCAAAGCTGGCATCATCGCGGGCGCCACGCATGACTACGAGCGGCTCGTCAACGCCGCCCTGCAAGCCGGCGCGACCGAGGAAGAAATTGATTTGCTGATTCACGACGCGCTCAGTGCCTTGTTTGAAAGTGCGGAGCAACCGGTAGGCCCGCGCGAACTGGCGTATTTGTGGCCGGCGGCGCGTAGTCATTGAGATCGGGAAAAGACTTGCCACCGGTAGAGCCGACTCATAGAGTCGCGCCCTTATGAAAATTTCTCGCGGTCTGTTCACCGTTGTCTTGCCGTTGCTCATCAGCCTCACCGCGTGTGGCGCCAAAGAACCCACTGACCGTCCCGCCGATTCCCAACCATCGCCTCGCACGGATAAAACGCCGGTGGCCCGCGTCAATGGCAAAACCATCGAGCGTGCCGAGCTCAACGCCGCTGTCCAAGGGTTGCTGATGCAAATGATGCAGAGCGGGCGAACGATTCCCTCCGATCAACGCGACGAATTCGAGTGGGACGTGCTCAATGAGTTGATCAACCGCGAATTGATCGTGCAAGAGGTCAAAGCCAAAGGCGCCCCGAACGTTTACGAGAAAGTCGCCGCGGAAATCAGCCGTGTCGAAGCGCAAGTGGGCGGTCCGCAGGAACTCGATGCCGCGCTGGCGCAATCCGGTTTGACCCGCGCGGAATATGAAGCGCGCGTGCGCGACAATCTCATCATTCAAAACGCGATGGAAAACTGGATCGCACAAACTCCATCCCCCACCGACGATGAATTGCAGCAGTTTTACAACACGCACCGCGAGCAGTTTCGCGAACCGCAGATGGTGCGTGCGCGGCATATTCTCGTGCGCGTGTTGCCGCAGGCGACGGCGGAAGAGAAAGCCGCCAAAAAAGCTCAAATCGAGGCGCTCCGCACGCGCTTGGTAGAGGGCGAAGATTTCGCAAAACTGGCGCGTGAATTTTCCGAGGATACCGGCAGCGCACGAAACGGTGGCGACCTGGGCTTTTTCCCGCAGGGCGCCATGGTGCCGGAGTTTGACGTCGCGGCATTCACGCTGGAGACAAACGAGCTTAGCGAGATTATCACCACGCAATTTGGCTATCACGTGTTGCAGGTAACCGACAAAAAACCCGCGCGTGAGGTGCCGTTGGAAGAGGTCAAAGATCGCCTGGCGACCCACCTGAAACGTCAGAAAGGAATCGAGTCGGCTCAGCAATACATCAATCAACTGCGCGCGGCAGCCCAGATTGAGATTCTGCTGCCGGCGCCAGTGAAACCCGCCGCTCCGATACCCTGACCGAAGCGTTAGCGGCGAGCCCACTCCGACAAAACCTTCCGAACCTGAGCAAACACAGCATCGAACATCGCTTCGGTGAGTTTACCCGTATTGGTGTTCTGACGGCTGGGATGATATGAGGCGATCAATACCGGTCGCCCGTCGTACCGCCGATTATGAGCAAATGCCGGTCGAGGAGTTAGTCCGCGCAGTCTGCTATACGTTTCGAACGCGATCCGCCCCAGTGCAATCACCACCTGCACATTCGTCAATCGCTGCAGTTCTTCCCGCAGAAACACCTGGCAACGCTCAATTTCACGCGGCAACGGTTTGTTTCCCGGTGGCGCACATCGGAGCACGGCGGTGACGTAACAATCCCGCAGCATCAAACCATCGTTGCGATGTTCCCAAGTGGGTTGATTCGCAAACCCGGCTCGATACAACGCCCGGTAGAGCCAGCGACCGGATTGATCACCGGTAAACATCCGACCCGTGCGGTTCGCGCCGTGCGCAGCGGGTGCCAAACCGATGATCAATAGCCGCGCCTTTGGGTCACCCCAACCGGGTACCGGTCGGCCCCAATATCCCCAATTCCGGTACGCCGGCTTTTTCTGGCGGGCGACCTGCTCGCGCCATGCCACGAGGCGTGGACACTGCCGGCAAGACACCACGCGCCCGCACAGCGACGTCCACCAGCGCGGCATCACCGATCCATCTGCGCGCGTTGCAAGCGACCGCTGAAATCCACGTAGATCGTTTTCCATTCGCTATAGGTGTCGAGCGCAGCGGGGCCTGCCTCGCGCCAACCGTTTCCGGTCACGCGAGGTCCGCCGAATGGTAAATGCACCTCACTACCGATGGTACCGGCGTTGATGTACACCAAACCACTGCGCAACTCGCGCATGGCGCGAAACGCCCGATTCACATCCCGCGTGTACAATGCACTGACCAACCCGTACGGCACGTCGTTGTTGATCCGCACGGCTTCTTCCCAATCGCGCGCCGGCAAAATCACACATACCGGGCCAAAAATTTCCTCCTGCGCGACTGGCATCTGGGGCGTGACTTGATCCAACAATACCGGCCAATCAGTCAACCGCCGTGCACCCGCGGCCACCGCGTCCGCCACATACCGCTCGCACCGTTCGCGGGCACGCGGGTGAATCAGCCGCCCGACAGAGAGTTGCTGCGTTCGTTTTATCAGCATTTGCGTGAGCGGTTCACGAATCGGCTCATGCACGATGACCCGACTGCACGAAGTACACCGTTGCCCTGCGGTGCCGAACGCGCTCCAAATGATGCCGTCAACCGCCAGCTCAA
Organism: Verrucomicrobiia bacterium; assembly: GCA_025056465.1. Lineage (GTDB taxonomy): Bacteria > Verrucomicrobiota > Verrucomicrobiia > Palsa-1439 > Palsa-1439 > JANWVU01. Next base: position 3,961 of record JANWVU010000030.1, read on the forward strand.
GGTCTGCATCCTCCCACACGATGATCGCGTTTTTGCCGCCCAGCTCCAACGCGCAGCGTTTGCCGAGGCGACCGCACGTGGCGGCGACCTCGCGACCGTTGGTGGCCGAACCGGTAAAGCTTACCACGTCCACCGCCGGATGCTCCACAAGCCACCGGCCCACGCTTGCGTCACCAAGAAACAACTGCAACACATTGGCCGGTAGCCCGGCGGCGAGGAAAATCTCGCGGAGCGCCATGGCACAACGCGGCGCGTGCTCCGACGGTTTCCACGCGACGATGTTACCCAAGACCAACGCGGGGAAAATTTTCCACGCCGGCACCGCAATCGGAAAATTCCATGCCGTAATTGCAGCGACGACTCCGACCGGCTCGCGCACGGTCATGGCAAATTTGTTGGGCAACTCGCTGGGCGTGGTGATGCCGAAGCACCGTCGTCCCTCCCCCGCCATGTAGTAGCCGCTATCAATCGCCTCCTGCACTTCGGCCCACGCTTCTTCGGCTGATTTGCCAACTTCGTCGGTGATGACCTTCGCAAGCTCCGTCTGTCGTTCCCGTAACCGCTCGGCTACGCGGTAGAGAATCTCCGCGCGGCGTGGCGCTGGTATGGCCCGCCAATCCGGTAGTGCCGAAACATCCAAAGTGAACATCATGCCGTTCAGATACCGGCTCAGAGTAGCAACGCCAACTGCAAACTAAGGGTCGAGCGACAACATTACCGGCTGCCGTCGCAAGGGGCCATTTGCGAATTCCTTTTCGGCGCGTGGCTCCGTGGCTCGTCGGTCACGCCAGCAGCTCGTTCCCAGCCGTTGTGCCTTAAGCCGTCGGGCAACCAAACCCTGCGAGCAGGTGCCGCTTCCCGCGTTGCGTTTCCGCGGCGACTGGAGTAAATGCCCGAGAGCCTCATGAACGTGCGCGGGGTCATTTTCGACATGGACGGCACCATCACGGAGCCGTACTTAGATTTTGCCCGTATAAAAAAAGAAATTGGCGTTGGGGATGTGGACATTCTCGACTATCTGCAAACCGCAACCGGTAGGGAACGCGACCGGGTTCTGCGAATCTTGGAGCGGTTCGAGGACGATGGTGCTCAGCAGGCACGGCTCAATCGAGGCGCGCGCACGCTCCTCCGGTACTTGAAACGACACGGGATTCACACCGGGTTGTTGACGCGCAACTCACGCCGGTCGGTGGACATCGTTTGCCAGCGGCTTGGATTGCGATTTGACCTGATTAGCACGCGGGAAGATGGACCATACAAACCCGCTCCCGAACCGATTTGGATCATGGGGCGCGTGTGGGGATTGCGCCGAGAGGAATTGTTAATGGTGGGTGATTACAAATGGGACGTGTTATGTGCGCGTAATGCCGGTATCGCTTCGGCAGTGCTCGTGAATGGCAGCGTGCCAGAATGGGCGACGTTGGCGACCTACCGGGTGCGGCGGTTGACCGAGCTGATCCCGATTTTGGAAGGGCAACATTCATGAGCAGGGTACTGGTCGGTTGGGTCACCTGCGGCAGTCAACGCGAGGCACGGCGCATCGCGCAGGCATTGATAGAGCAACGCGTCGCGGCGTGCGTGAATATCGTCTCGGGCATCGAGTCTCACTACCGATGGGAAGGACGACAGGAACGCAGCCGGGAGTGGCTGTTGATGATCAAGACGACCGGCACGCGGATGCGGGAGGTGGAGAAGCTCGTGCGCAAGTTACACAGTTATCAGGTGCCGGAGATCATCTTTGTGAACATGGCCGGTGGCTCGGTGGATTACCTCGATTGGGTGCGGGACTCGGTGAAATGAACAGCATGGAGAAACCCCTAGGCAACTTGGCGCGTTGTGCGGTGCCGTGGTTGATTGTCGCGGTGCTGGTGTGGTCTGGTGTGACGTATGGAGATCAAATTGATGAATTGATCCGGCAGCTAAGTGCCCCGGAAGAGCACCAACGCGCCGAGGCGGCCGATGCGCTGACACGCATCGGGGGACCGCGAGTGCAGCAACAATTTCGCAAGATGCTTGACTCACCAAACCCCGAGCATCGGCAGATTGCGGTAGTTGGTTTGTTGGAGGTCAGTGATGCCGACGAAGATATTGCGCGCGTGCGCGCCAAATTACGGGATGAGCAGAGCAACGTGCGTTGGTCGGCTGTGGTGGCGCTGAGTCGGCTAGCGCGCACCGAGGTGTTGGAGTGGTTGCAGGATGTCGCACAAAAAGATGATTCCGAGATGGTGCGCGAAGCGGCCACCGAGTTGGTGCAGGATTTGCAACACGCGATTTTGTGGGCGACTTCGTTGACGGCGGCGCAGCGAACTGCGCGGCAGTTGGGGAAACCGTTGCTCGTGTACGTGCGGGTGTTGCCGTCTGAGCCCTGCCGACAATTTGAGGAAGGCGTGCTGCGCCACCGGGAGGTCGTCGATGCAGCACAAGGTTTCGTGCCGGTACGGCTCGACGGTGTTCGTGATGCAGACGACGTGCGTGCGTTGGACGTGCGCGGCGCGCCCACGTTGGTGCTGCTTGATGCCTCGCGACAGGAACTAGACCGCATCAGTGGGTTGGTGGACCCGGCAACCGTGGCGGCGCGATTGAGGGAGGCACAACGGGGTCGAATGACGTTTCGTGAGGCGCGACGCGCCGCTTCGCAAAATCCTCAGGATGTTCAAGCAAATTGGCAGGTGGCGCAGGCATACTTGGAGCAAGGTCGCGAGGACCTGGCGATCCCTCATCTGCGGAACGTGGTGAAACATGATGAGTCAAACCAATGGGGTAACACTGATAACGCGATGTTTCTGCTGGGTTTTGCGTTGGGGCGACAAGGCGATTATGCGCGCGCAGCCCGGTACCTGAGTGAGACCTTGGAACGCTGGCCGCGATTGAAAGACCGCGACAAGGCGATGTATTGTCTCGGTCTTTGCCGGTTGGCTCTCGGTCAGAAACAGGAGGCCCAGATGGTTTTGGAGCAACTGGTGACCGAGTTCCCCGATAGCAGCGTGACCCCACCCGCGCGACAGGCGTTGCAAAGGCTGAAAGGAGCGCAGCCATGAAACGGGGCGTGAGAACGTTGTGGGCGGTCGGCTGGCTTTGGGCGTCAGCCACTATTGCGCTCGGCCAAAGCATGGCGGACAAGCATGTGGAACGCGGAAATGAATTCGCGATGCGACGGAACTATGCTCGGGCCAAAGTGGAGTATCAGAAAGCCGTTCGGGCGGACCCGAAACATCTCGATGCGTTGTACAATTTGGCCGTGGTGTGCATGGAACTGGGCGAGTGGAAAGAAGCGGTGGAGGCGCATCATCGGTATCTCGCCATCAAGCCCCACGATGCAGATGTGTGGACGCAGTTGGGTGTGGTGCACGAGCGGTTGGGCGACCGTGAAGCGGCGCGCGCCGCGTACAGGAAAGCGTTGGAGCTGCAACCTGATTTTGCACGCGCGCACCACAATCTTGGCGTGTTGCTCAAGGAAGAGGGCGACATGGACAGCGCGGGACGGCATCTGCGGCGGGCACTGGAATTGGAGGAGTCTAGCGGACGCCGTACTGCGGGTGTTTATTACAGCATGGGGGTTTACTGCTTGGCTCGCGGTCAGGCGCGCGAAGCCAAACAGATGCTGCAACGAGCGCTTGAACAGGAACCGCATTCACCCATTTTTCTCAACGCGATGGGAGACGCGTACCTAATGGAAAAGGACGCGAAGGTGGCACTCGTGTACTTTCGCCGAGCGTTGGAAAAAGATGCGAATTATGCGTTGGCTTATAGCGGCATGGGCGATGCCCATCGACAGTTAGGTGACATTGAGGAGGCCGCGCGAAACTATCGGCGGGCTTTACAGTTGCAGCCTAATTTTCACGTGATCCATTTCAAGCTGGGTGAGCTTTATCAGGAGAGCCAGCCGGCAGAGGCGATAAAACACTTTGAAAAATACCTGGCGTCTGCTAGGAATCCCGCCTTCGCCCGGCAGGCCAACGAGAGATTGGCGGTGCTACGGGCGTTGGTCGAGTTGCATAAGGGCAAATAAAAGGAGCGGCACATGAGTCTGCACAAAAGCTTGAAAGGCTCGAGCACCATCAAGGTGCGACGTAACGTCTTGAAGCGTTTCGAGCGGGTGGAGTTGTTGAAGAAGCGCGGACTTTTCAAGCCCGGCCAGCGGCTGTTCGGGCTTCCGAAAACCAAACCGGAATAATCGTTCTGCCGTCGGGTTGCGCGTCGTCGTGCCGGGCACGGGTTTGATGCGCTTACAACGGTTTTTGGCCGCTGCCGGGTTGGGTTCGCGGCGTGCGTGTGAACAGTTGATTCTCGACGGGGCGGTCTCGGTCAACGGCGTGGTGGTGCGCACGCTTGGGACCCGCGTGGACCCCGCGCGGGATGCAGTGTCGTGTCGAGGCAAACCGGTACGTCCGGAGCCACACATTTACGTGGCGCTGCATAAGCCTCGCGGGTATTTATGCTCGCGCCACGATCCACATCACACACAAACCATCTATGATTTGTTGCCGCCTCGATTTCGGTCGCTGTATCCGGTCGGGCGGCTTGATAAAGACAGTGAAGGGTTGCTGTTGCTAACCAACGACGGAGCTTTTAGCTTGCGCCTCACCCACCCGCGTTACAAGATTCGCAAGCAATATCACGTGGTCGTCGCAGGTGTGATGTCCGAGGAGGCTCTGCGGCGATTGCAGGAGGGAGTTCTCAGCGAAGGAGAGATGTTGAAAGCCGACCGAGTGCTGCCCCGAAAGGCTACCGGTCAGTCCACGGAGTTGGAGATATGGTTGACGCAGGGACGCAAACGACAAATCCGACGCATGGTGCAGGCCGTTGGGTACCGGGTCACTCGACTGGTGCGCGTGGGCATTGGGCTGCTTTCCCTGAGAAATCTTCCCGCAGGACAATGGAGGTTCTTGACCGATGAAGAAGTACATCAACTGCTGGTTTTTCCGAACATTCACAATGCTTATCGTCAACGGACTGGTCTGCTGGCCGACTAACCTCGCCGCCGATTCCGGGGCCGCGCCGCCAACCGCAAAAACCATCGCCCCTAATCAGGGCATTGTAAAAGCCAATCGCGTCAACATTCGTTCGCGGCCCAGCACGGCTGCCGAGGTGCTGGGTCAACTGAATCGGGGCGACGTTGTGGATATTCACAGCCGTACCAACGTCACCGAAGCGGGCCAGTCTCGTGACTGGTTGCAAATCTCCCTCCCGGCCTCGGCGCGGGCCTTTGTCGCCAGCCGATTCGTGAGTGACGGTCGCATCACGGCAGACGACGTCATGGTGCGATGCGGGCCCGGCACCAATTACCGCGACATCGGGCGCGTGCAAAAGAATGAATCAGTCACGGTGGTCGGTCAGCAGGGTGATTGGACACAAATTCGGCCGACGCTCACCTGCCGGGGCTGGGTGGCAGCCGACCTCGTCGATGTGCCCCCACCGGCAGTGGCAGCGTCCGAGCCACCGGTTGCCACCGAAATCGTCTTACCGCCTGCACCGCAGCCACTCCCACCGGCCCCGCCCGTCGTAGACGTGCAAATCATCCCTACCGACCCCGATGTGCGCACGCAGCAAGTGGTCAAGGTTGGCATTCTTGGTGCCACGGCGGAGGGGCCGACCGGCTACGAGCTACTGACCGAAGAACGGATGCGCTTGCAACACCGACGTAGCTATGTCGAAGCTCCCGAGGTCAACCTCGAACGATATGTCGGCAAGTGGGTCCGCATCGTGGGCACCGAAATCTGGCGACGCGGCGACCGTTATCCTGTTATCAAAGCGGACCAAATCGACATCGTATGGTGAGCCTCGATGAGTGCTCAGTTGATTGATGGCAGAGCCATCGCCGAGCAAATTCACGCGGAAACCGCAGCCACGATTCAGCAACTCAAAACCCAACATCGTCTCACACCGGGCCTGGCGGTCATTCTTGTCGGCGAGAACCCCGCCAGCGTCGCCTACGTCGGCATGAAAGACAAAATGTGCGCGCGGCTCGGCATTCATAGCGAAAAAATTCACTTACCGGCATCCACCTCCCAGGGCGAATTGCTGAACCTTGTCAATGATCTGAATTTTCGCTCTGACATTCACGGCATCTTGGTCCAGTCGCCCCTACCGGATCAAATTTCTGAAGACGTGATTTTCGCCGCGATTGATCCGACCAAAGACGTGGACGGATTCCACCCGCTCAACGTCGGTAAGCTCGCGCTCGGCGACCCTACCAGCTTTGTGCCGTGCACACCGGCCGGGGTTCACGAGCTTCTCATTCGCTGCGGCATCACCGTGGAAGGCGCTCATGTGGTGGTTTTGGGGCGCAGCCGGATTGTGGGCCGCCCGGTCTCACTCATTCTCTCGCAAAAAGCGCGTCACGCCAACGCCACTGTCACGGTCTGCCATTCGCGCAGCCGCAATCTGGCGGCGATTTGCCGAAGTGCTGATATTTTGATCGCGGCGATCGGCGTTCCGCGGTTCGTCAAGGCGGACATGGTGCGCGACGGCGCGGTTGTAATTGATGTAGGGATCAATCGGGTGGACGGGAAACTTGTCGGCGACGTTGATTTCGACGCCGTGAAGGACAAAGCCGGCTGGATCACTCCGGTGCCCGGAGGCGTCGGGCCAATGACCATCGCCATGTTGATGCACAACACCGTGTTGGCCGCCAAACGCCGCCACGGTCTCGCCTGAGGCGAACCTCCTTCACCACACTTGCGGTTCGGGTGCCACAGCGGTCATCATGGCGCCCCCGCGCTTCGCTGCCGGTAGGTACGCGTCCACAACATAGTCCCGCACCATGCGCGCGGTGCTGAATCGAGGCGTGATGGTCGCGATGCTGGCTTTCATCGTCTTGATCCACTCGACCGGTAAGCCGTCGGCGTTACGTTTGTAGAAGCGCGGCGCAATCTCGGTCTCCAGCAACCGATATAACGATTCACTATCGTGGGCGTCCTGCGCTGCCGGGTCATCAAATTCTTTCCCCTCGCCGATCGTCCAACCGTTCTTCCCGTGGTCGGCGGCTTCGCACCACCACCCGTCCGCAATCGAAAAATTCGGCGCGCCGTTGCAGGCCGCTTTCATGCCGCTGGTGCCACTAGCCTCATGAGGCCGACGGGGGTTGTTCAACCAAACATCCACGCCTTGCACCATCATCCGCGCCACGCGCATGTTGTAATTCTCGAGAAACACAATCCGCCCGCGTAAGTCCGAGTACCGCGAAATCTCAAAGATGCGCCGAATCAGTTCCTGACCGGGCTTGTCTGCCGGATGGGCTTTTCCAGCGAATAAGATCTGCACCGGCCGTTCGGGATGGCGCAAGATGGCGCGCAAGCGCTCGAAATCGTGAAAAAGCAAATCCGCACGCTTATACGTGGCGAAGCGGCGCGCGAAACCAATCGTCAACACTTGCGGGTCCAGCAATTCCTCCACGCTGCGCAGTTCATCCGGCGAGGCACCATGACGAGCCAGTTGATTGCGAATCTGACCGCGGGCAAACAAAATTAGAGCCTCTTTTTGCAATTGATGTACGTTCCACAACTCTTCATCCGGTATGTTTGGCACTCCGCGTTTCCAGAACAATTCATCAATCAGATTATCGCGCCAGGCGGGCGTCAGATATTTGTCGAACAAATCGGCCATGCGGAAGCCCAGCCAGGTCTCGGTGTGAATGCCGTTAGTGATGGATTGAATCAGCTTACCACTCGATTTCCCGGTGGGCTGCAGATGATTCCACATCTGGTTGCTCACGACTCCGTGCAATTTGCTGACGCCGTTGCGGTATGACGACAATCGAATGGCAAGCACCGTGAGGTTGAATTGACCATTTTCCTGTCCGAGGGCCAACAATTCCTCAATGTTCACGCCCAACTCGGCGCAAAAAGGTATCAGATATTTCCGCACCAATCCCAGATCGAACTGCTCGTTGCCTGCCGGCACCGGTGTGTGAGTGGTGAACACGGAATTTTTGGCGATCTCTTTGACTGCTTCCCCGAACTTTGCCCCCTGCAACAGTAGCTTCCGCAAGCGCTCAAATCCCAAAAACGCGCAGTGTCCCTCGTTCATGTGCCAACATCCAGGCTGGATGTTGAGCGCCTCCAAAACCCGCACGCCACCCATACCGAGGATGAGTTCCTGACAAATCCGCATCTCGCGGCCGCTCACGTAAAGCTGGCCGGTAATCGGACGGTCGGCGGGGTTATTGCGCGGGGTGTCGGTGTCCAACAGCAGCAAACAAATCCGTCCGATTCGTGCCACCCACACACGCACTTGCACCGTGCGATCTCCCAAAGGAACCTCCACATGCAAGTGGCGGCCGTTGTCCCCCAACACCGGCAGGATCGGTAGCCGCGAGAAGTCGTACGACGGATAAAAATGTTGTTGGCGACCGTCTGGCTCGATCTCCTGCTCGAAATATCCGCTTTTGTACAACAGTCCAACGGCAATGAACGGCAGCCCGAGATCACTGGCGCTCTTGCAATGATCGCCCGACAACACGCCCAACCCACCGGAGTATGTTCGTAGACACTCGTGCAAACCATACTCGGTCGAGAAATACACAAACGGCCCGCCCCGGTAGTTTGGGTAGTTTCGGCTGAACCACGTCTCGCGCGCGTTCATGTACCGGTTGAAATCACGCATCACCGATTGGTACATGGTCATGAAGATCTCGTCCTCGAGCAATTCCTCCCAGTGATGCGGCTCGATGTTGATCAATAGCTCAACCGGGTTGCGGTAAATTGCCCACAACGACGGGTTGATGTGACTGAAGAGCCGTCGTGCATGCGGGTTCCAAGCCCACCATAGATTGTACGCCAAGTCTCGTAATCCGCCGACCTGCCGTGGCAGCTCAATATCCGCCAACGGTGCCGATCGTAAATGCGATAGTAATCTGTCCATGGTTCAATCCGTCGAAAACGTCAAACGGCATCTGAAAGGTCCATGCCAATCAGCCGCGGGAGAGTCAGCGAGCCGCGCCACCATCCAAAGATGCAATCAGCGCATTGACATCAACGCCACGCAACTCGAACAGCCGCCGCACGGTGTCATCAATCAAGTTGTTCGGACACGACGCCCCCGCTGTAATACCGATGTAAAGCGGCCCGTCCGGTAACCAATTGTCCGTCTGGACCTCTCGTTGCTCGTGTAGGTTGAAATGCAAAATTGAGCGCGCTGACAAAATCTTGCTTGCGTTGCGGATGAAATACGTCGGTACCCGCGCCTCACTCATTTCCGCCAGGTGCGACGTGTTGCTGGAGTTGTAGCCGCCCACCACGATCATCATATCCAGCGGTTCCTGCAGCAGGTGAATCAACGCGTCCTGTCGTTCCTGGGTCGCGCCGCAAATCGTATCGAACATTCGAAAATGCCGATCAATTTCGCTCGCGCCATACCGATCAATCATCGCCTGTCGCAACCGTCGCTGAATCTCCTCCGTCTCGCTGCGCAGCATGGTGGTCTGATTCGCCACACCGATTGCCACCAAATGCACGTCGGGATCAAAACCCGGCGAGTAGGCTCCCGCAAACCGCGCCAGAAATTCCGCCTTGTTCCCGCCGTGGCGGATGTACTCACACACGTAGTCGGTTTCCTCAATGTTCAGCACGACTAGATAATGCCCCTGATTATTGGCCACCGCCCGCGAACTGGTCGCTAACGTCTCCTCGTGTTTCGCCTTCCCGTGAATGATCGAGGTGAACTGCTCCTTGGCGTTTTGTGTCACCCGTTTCCACACGCTCATTACGTCGCCGCACGTGGTATCCACCAACTGACACCCTTTCGCCCGCAACTTCTCCATCACCGACACCTGCGCTCCGAAAGCCGGGATGATCACCACATCATCTTCCGTGAGGTCCTCCAAATCGGCGCTCTTGTTCGGCCCGCTCAAGAACCGAATCCCCATCGCCATCAACTGCTCATTGACCTCGGGGTTGTGAATGATTTCGCCCAAGATATAGATCGGCTGATCGGGGAACACCTTTCGCGCTGCATACGCCAGATCGATCGCACGCTCCACCCCGTAGCAAAACCCAAACTCCTTCGCCAACCGCACCTTCAGCCCCCCGGCCTCCAACACCCCACCGTGCTGGCGCAATTTCTCCACAATCTGACTGCGATAGTGCTGCTCCACCTGCTCGCGCACCGCCGCCATGATGTCGGGCCGACGCAAATTGATTCGTTTAGATTTGGGCTGTTCTGCGACCGTTTCCGCGCTCATGCGTCGCATTATTAGCGCAGGTGCCCGTCTCACACAAGCAACCCGACCAAAAACTTTCCTGACCCACTACCGGTACCACACCCGCCACAAAAACAATCCGTGCGCCGGTGCTGTCTCAAGCAATGGGACCCGCCGACGTTGCCGCACCAACTCGCGCAACTCCTCAGGCGTCAATTTCCCCTCCCCCACTTTCACCAACGCTCCCACCAACGTGCGCACCATCTTGTACAAAAAACCATCCGCGCGCACCCCAATCGTCACCAATTGCCCCTCCTGCCGAATCGTCAGTCGCATAATCCGTCGCACGCAATTCTTTTCCTCACCATCCCCCGTTGCCGACAACGCAGTGAAATCGTGTCGTCCCCGCAGCCACCGTGCAGCCCGTCGCATCGCGCGCAGGTTCAACCGTTGCGGATGATGCCACGCATACCGGCGCAAAAACGGATCGGCTACCGGCCCCAGATCAAGTTGATACCGGTATTCCTTCGCCACCGCATCAAACCGCGCATGAAAGCCCGGTCGCGCGCGCGTTACGCGAAGCACGCGCACATCCGCCGGTAGGTTCGCATTCAACGCTCGTTGCAGCTCCATCGGTCGCAGTCGCGTCGCGCATTCGCAACTTGCCACCTGTCCTCGCGCGTGCACCCCGGCATCGGTCCGACCCGACCCGTGGACGGTTACCTGCTGGCCCGTGACCCGTGCCAACACCCTCTCCAACACCTCTTGAATGGTGATGGCGTTCGGTTGCCGTTGCCATCCCCCGTACGCGGTGCCGTCGTACGCCACAACCAGTTTCCACCAGGTACCGGCAGATTCAGATACCGGCTTGCGACGAGTTGTGCGTGGCATCGAGGTAACTCTGCAAAATCAACTGAGCCGACAACTGATCCACTTTCTCCCGACGCTGGCGGCGTCGCACCCCACCGGCCACCAACACGCGCTCCGCTTCCCGAGTCGTCAACCGCTCGTCCCACCGAACCACCCGAATCGTCGTCGCCATTTCGAGCGCCGCAATAAATTCCAACGTGGCCCGCGTCTGATCACTCTCCGTGCCGTCCAGCCGACGCGGTACCCCGACCACAATCGCTTGCACCTGTCGGCTCTCCGCAACGGCCAACACGTCCTTCACCCCGCCGGTAACGTAACCCACCGGCTGTGCCACCGTGCCAGTCGGATCACTAATCGCCAACCCTATGCGTCGCTGTCCAAAATCCACACCCAAAATCCGTCGCGCTTCTGTCTCCGTCATTTCGCGCTCACACATACCGAATCTTTCGACGGTCGGACGCCAACCGCTGCACCACTTCTCGCACGCGTTGCGAGTCCTCTTTGCGGCACACCAACGTTGCGTCCTTCGTGTGCACTACCACCAAGCCGCTGACGCCCAACGCCGCCACAACATGACCCGGCTGACTCATCAACACACAATCCTGTGCACCTACGGTCACCACCTCGCCGCGCACAGCGTTACCGGTGTCATCACGCGGCCAGTGTCGTGCCACCGCCGCCCAATCTCCCACATCGTCCCACGGAAAATCTCCCGTCGCCACCACCACATTGTCCGCTTTCTCCATGATGGCGTAATCCACCGAAATTTTTTCCAACTTCGGGTAAATCCGTCGCAACGACCGCCCGTCTCGAATCCGCTGAATCGCGGCCAGCATCTGCGGTTGATGCCGCTCAAACGCCGCCAGTATGGTTTTCGCCGACCACACAAACATCCCGGCATTCCAGCGATACCGGCCACTGGCCACATATTCCTCGGCCGTTGCTCGGTCAGGCTTCTCCACAAACCGCGCCGCCCGATAAAAGCGCCCACGCAATGGCGCGCCCACCTCGATGTAACCGTAACCGGTATGTGGCGATTGCGGCGCAATACCCACCGTGATCAACACCGGCTCGCGCGCCGCCAACTGCAACGCTTCACGCACCACACGCCGGTATCTCGCCACGTCCCCAATCCATGAATCCGCCGGTACCACTGCCATGACCGCATTTGCGTCCCGCCGCGAAATCCACGTTGCCGCCCACGCTACGCACGGTGCCGTGTTTCGTCCTACCGGCTCCGCAAGCACCGACCCAATGTCGGGCAGTTGACGACGCACCTCGCGCACCTGCACGGTATTTGTGACAACCACCATCCGCGATTTCGGCACCAACGGCCGCAACCGCGCCACGGTTTCCTGAATCATCGTGGACCGACCCACGATCGCCTGCAACTGCTTCGGCTGCGCACGCCGACTCAACGGCCAAAACCGCTCCCCAGACCCACCGGCCATGATCACCGCCCAATTCATTGCGCCCTCACCTTCTTCACTGCGCGCACCAACCGCGACACAAACCGCATCACACGCGCCACATGCCGACCATGTCGCGCCATCTGATCCACAATCGCGCTACCCACCACCACTCCATCCGCGGCGCGGGCCACGGTCGCCGCATGTTCGGGTGTTGCGACACCAAATCCGACCACCACCGGCACCCGACTACAGCGTCGAATCACGGCGACCCGCTCCGCGAGCCGGTCGGCCACCTCTCGCTGCATCCCGGTCACGCCTTCGCGCGAGATGTAGTACAGAAATCCCGCGCCGTGCCCGGCAATCTCCGCAATGCGCGGCTCCGGCGTCGTCGGCGCGATCAAAAAAATCGGATGCACACCCGCCTGTCGCATTGCCGTCTCGTACGGCCCCGCTTCTTCGGGCGGCAAATCCAACGCGAGCACTCCATCCACTCCAGCTCGCGCCGCCTCGCGCCCGAACGACTTCACCCCGTGACGGTGGATCAGGTTGAAATAAATGTATAACACCACCGGCACCCGGCAGCCTGCGTCACGCACCCGTCGTACCGTCGCCAAAACTCCATGGGGCGTCGTCCCGCTGCGTAGAGCGCGTTCCGCGGCCCTTTGGTTGACCACTCCGTCGGCCAACGGATCGCTGAACGGCACCCCCAACTCCACCACGTCCACGCCCACTTTTTCCAATGCACGCACGTATCGCGCGGTGCTTTCGAGGTCCGGATCGCCCGCCGTGATGTATGCCACAAACGCCTTCTGACCGGCCGCGCGCAGGTCGGCGAACTTCTGATCAATGCGATTCATTGAGTTGGTGCAGGTAGATAAAGCGCAGTCCCTCGAGGGTCAATCGCGGATCAACTCGTTGAATCGCCGGCACGTGACGGGCGATGAGATGACCATACCCACCAGTCGCCACCACCGTCGCCCGACGCAATTCCGGTTGCTTTTTCAACTCCGTCAAAATCTCTTTCACCAAACCCCGGTAGCCAACCACCGCTCCCACACGCATCGCCTCCACGGTACTGCGTCCGATAACCGACCGCGGTGCCCGCAATCGGATTCGTGGCAACAACGCCGTCCGTTGATATAAGTATTCGGTCACCGCTGCCAACCCCGGTGCAATGACCCCGCCAATGTACTCGCCACGCGCGTTGACGATGTCGAACGTCAATGCCGTGCCGAAATCCACCACAATGGCCGGTGCCCCGTACAACCGGACCACTCCCACCGCATTTGCCAGCCGGTCGGCCCCAATTTGTCTTGGACGGGGATACCGGATTCCAATTCCCAAATCCAAGGCCGCGCTCACCTCGATAGGGCGTTGCGGCAACCGCGAGATGAGTCTGCGCGACACGGCTGGTACGACCGACGCCAGCAGAGCCCCATCGAACTCCGTTCGTGCGAACGGCACGGTGCGGGCTGCCACTGTTGGGATTCGCACCACACGCACCAACCGTCGCGTGTCCGCCAGAGCAAACGACGTGTTGGTGTTGTTGACGTTGATCAGCAGGAAGGGCTTACCCATGCACGAGGGTCACGTCGGCCCCGTAAACCCGCTCCGTTTGCCCGTTGTCGCGCCGCACAATCAACGCGCCGTTTTCATCCAACGCATACGCCAGCCCCACCAACCGCCGACCCCCGATTTGCAGCTCGATTTGTTTGCCGAGCGTGACACACCGCGTTGCCCACTCCTCCAACAAACCGTCAAAATCCTGAGCCGCCTGTGAATAACAGCGATCCAACTCCATCAACACTCGCGCGGCCAACTCCGTGCGATCCGGTCGTTCACCGAGGAGCTCTTCAAGCGAGATTGCCTGCGCCGGCCACGGCGCATCCGCATATACATTCAGCCCGATGCCCAACACCACAATCTCGCCTCGCGCCTCGGTCAGAATACCGGCCAGCTTGCGGTCATTGACCACGATGTCGTTGGGCCATTTGATTCGCGCTTGCCCGGCAACCACGCGAGTCAGCGCCACCGCGGCGGCGACCGTCAACCGCGCCGTCGGCATCCGCGGGCGCAACAACACGGAAAACCACAATCCTCTCCCATTCGGCGATACCCACGCTCGTCCCAACCGACCCCGACCGGCCGACTGGGTCTCCGCGAACACCACGACCCCTTCTGAGCGACCATTCTGGGACAGTTGGAACGCAACATCGTTGGTGGAGGTGGTGCTCGGCAACGCGATGATTTCGCGCCCGATGCAACAACTCGCCAGCCGCTGCCGAAGTTGCTGCACATCGAAGTCCACCTGCGGCCGCGCCAGCCGATAGCCAAGAATTGGATCGGCCTCAATCGCGTGGCCAAGCCGCCGCAAAACGGTTAGTTCATCCGCAAGCTGTCGCGCCGAAATCCTCGTCTTTTCACATAGATCTTGCGCTGGGATGAACCCTCCTTGCGCCTCCTCCAAGCATGCCAAAACACCTTTCGTGGTTCGCAACATGGCACGAGACTAGTCAACCCAAGCTTTCCACACAAGCCGCCAAATTCTGCGCTGCGTCATACAGGCAAACCCCACGTCAAGTCACCGGTCGGTTGATTTCCCCAAGGTCGCTGTTTACTATCCGCGCCACATGAGAGCCCGGCAATTTCTCGCGGCGAAAATCCATGGCGGCGTCGTCACGGGTTGCAACCTGCATTACGAAGGCAGTTGCGCGCTTGGGCCCGACTTGCGAGAGGCTGCCGGCATCCTGCCCCTCGAAAAAATTTCCGTGCTCAACGTTGCCAACGGCAGTCGCCTCGAAACGTACGTCATCCCGTCCGATCTACCGGGCGAGATTGCCTTGAACGGCGCTGCCGCTCGTCATGCCAGCGTCGGCGACCAGGTCATCCTGCTCACTTACGCCGTCATACCGGAGGATGAAATCCCGCGACACAAAGCGCGCGTCGTGATCCTCGGCAAACACAATCGCGTCGAATCCATCCGCGATGAATCGCCCGGCTAAAACATCCGAGGCCGCGCTTCACTTGGCACGCGCCCGGCGCGTGTTTGATATCGAGTTGGACGCGGTGCGCCAAACACGTGCGGCGCTTGATGGACAATTCGTTACAGCCGTCGACACCATCGTGCGCGCGCTGCGCCGCAATGCCAAAGTCATTGTCACCGGCATCGGCAAATCAGGAAACATCGGTCAAAAAATTGCCGCCACGCTCACCAGCACGGGCACCACCAGCGTGGTGCTCGACTCTGTCAACGCCATGCATGGCGACCTCGGTATTATCCGCGACGGTGATGTCGTCCTGGCATTGAGCTACTCGGGCGAAACCGAAGAGTTGATCCGCGTCCTACCGGCGATCCGACGGTTCAATGTCACACTGATTGCGATGACCGGTAACCCCAAATCACAACTGGCGCGATACAGCGATATTGTCCTGACGCTCCGCGCACGCCGCGAAGCGTGCCCGTTTAATCTCGCCCCCACCTCCACCACCACCGCCATGCTCGTCCTCGGCGACGCCCTGGCCATGTGCGTGTTGGAGGCGCGCGGCTTCAAAAAATCCGACTACGCTAAACTTCACCCCGCCGGTGCGATCGGCCGCACGCTACTGCTACAAATCCGCGACATCATGCGGCGCGGCGACCGCAATCCGGTCGTCGAGCAACACCGCACCGTCAAAGACGCACTGCTAATCATGACCCGTGCGAAGGCAGGTTGCGCCAGCGTCGTGAACCATCGCTGGCGGCTGGTCG
>JANWVU010000031.1 GCA_025056465.1 Verrucomicrobiia bacterium
GGAATAAGACGATGATGGGTGCAATCACGACCGCACTGGCAGCCATGAGATGATGCCATTGCACCCCGCCGGCTTGGGTTTGAAAACTTTGCAACGCCACCGCCAGTGTGAAGGTGTGTTTGCGTGTCAGGAAGAGTAACGGTCCAAGAAAATCATTCCAGCTATGTAAAAAATGAAACAGACCCACGACCATCAGGGCGGGTTTGCTCAACGGCAGGATGATTCGCCAAAAAATTTGCCATTCGTTGCAGCCGTCGATACGTGCCGCCTCGCTCAATTCGGCCGGGATGGTGCGGAAGAATTGGCGCAACAAAAAGATATTGAATGCGCTGCCGAAAAATGCCGGCACCCACAACGGTTGGAGCGTGCCGATCCACCCGAGCCATTTGAACACGCCGTACAGCGGCACCATCAAGACTGGGAACGGTACCATCATCGTCGCCAACGTGATGGCAAATAAAGAATCGCGTCCCCGCCATGAGATTCGCGCGAACCCGTAGGCGACGATAGCGTTGGACAACACCGTGCCGACCACCCCCAGCATGCAAACCAAGAGTGTGTTTCGCAGAAAAACCCAGAAGGGCACCCGGCTATCTCGTCCGTAACCCGTTTGCCGCGGCGGCACGCTGCCTTCGGCTTCCTCAACACTCATGCCGCCCATGGTGCGCAGTGCAATCCGGTAGTTTTCCCAGCGCGGCACAATGCGTACCTCGATGTCGTCGGACGAGACAACCGCCTGCTCCATTTGCCGGGCGCGCACTTTTGTGGGTGATCGCTCGGTGACGTGCCATCGCCCATCAGCCAGTTGGTAATCGAGTGTCACCTCACGACGTTCGCCCTGAATCGTGGCGTAATACGCACGTGGTAAAAAGGAAGGCGGCATACTCATCGTTTGCTCGATTGGTTTGAGTGACGTGGCCACCAACCAAATCAGAGGAAACAAAAACACCACCGACCCACCCAGCAGCAACGCATAGACAATCGCCCAACCCCACCGGGTCCTAGGTTCCATAGTGCACCCGCTTCTCCGTCAATCGGGTTGCCGCCCACGTAAGCGCCACGATGATCAGAAACAGCACCCAGGCCATGGCGCTGGCATACCCCATGCGCAGGTCGTAAAACGCCACGCTGAACAGATACAACGCATAGAACAACGTCGAGCGTGCCGGTGCCCCGTCCGCACCGCCGGTCATAACGAACACCTGTGTGAACACTTGCAACGTGCCGATGATGCCCATGATCAGATTGAAATAGATCACCGGCGAAATCATCGGTAGGGTTACGTGCCAGAAGCGTTGCCAGACGCGC
Source organism: Verrucomicrobiia bacterium (assembly GCA_025056465.1). Classification (GTDB taxonomy): domain Bacteria; phylum Verrucomicrobiota; class Verrucomicrobiia; order Palsa-1439; family Palsa-1439; genus JANWVU01. The sequence continues at coordinate 1,309 of JANWVU010000031.1, forward strand.
GCGCCGTCAATCTCTGCCGCTTCGTACAACTCGCGCGGCACGTTCTGTAACCCGGCAAGGTAGATCACCATCGAATTCCCCACTCCCCACAAACTCATCAGCGCCAATGCAGGTTTCGCCCAGGCGGGGTCGCCCAACCACGCCGGTGGGCTCGCACCGAAAAACCGAAACACCGGCCCGACCACCCAGTTGAGCAGGCCGAACTTGCCGTTAAAAATCCACAGCCACAACATGGCGCTGGCCACGAGCGGCACGATGCTGGGCAGATAAAAGACCGCACGAAAAAACGCCATCCCACGCGCACCCGTGTCGAGCAGCAGCGCCAAACTCAGCGCCACAACCATACCGGCGGGTAGAGAGAGCAGCGCGTAAACCAACGTGTTTTTCAGCGACAGCCAAAACACCGTGTCGCGCATCATGCGTTTGTAATTTTCCATGCCGCACCATACCGGCGCCTGCAACACGGAATAATCGCAGAAGCTGTAAAACAACGACGCGCCCACCGGGTACGCGGTGAACACCGACAAACCAATCAACCACGGCGCGCAGAATAACAGGCCATTGCGAAGATTACGCCGCTCCGCAACCGTCATGGGTGTTCTCCCGGTGTGCCAATCGTCCACAATGCGCCGCGCCGCTCCAAGCTGCGCCGATGCCATCGCCAACTATCCGCTACGCGCTGTTGGCAAAAAGCCAGTGCCTCCTCGGGCGAACGGGCCAATAATCGCACCGACTCAAACACGCTATCGAGCTCGCGCCGGTATTCCTGCCAAATGCCAATCTTGGGGTAGTGGATGGCGTTTGGACTGTCACCGAGCGCCCGAAATAGCGCGATGTATCGGTGCGGATGATGGCGTTCAAAGAAGGGGCTCCACTGACGCAGCGGCGATTGTTTTTTCTGCAGGTAGCAGAGCAATTCCATCCCTTGCAACTCTTCGGACCGCTGGGCGTATGGGTTGATCGAATTGACGTATTTGATGAACTCCCATGCCTCGCGCGGGTGTTTCGCGCCGCGTGGAATGACCAGCACATCGAGATCGGCCACCGTGAAATTTTCCTGACCGTGTTGCGCTGCTGGCCACGGGGCCACTCCATATTCGAGGCCGGGCGCAAACTGGTTGATGAAATTATCCATCCACACGCCTTGCAACACCATCGCCACCTTGCCGGCCATGAATGGATTTTGGGATGAGGCAAAGCCGCCAAACCCGGCTACAAACGTGCGCACCTCGTTCAAACCATACCGGCGCGTGTAGCGGGCCACCCACTCATAGGCTGTGCGCGCTGCGGGTGAGTGACCGATGGCAATCTCACCGGACTCATCCACATACTTCGCACCAAACCATTGCGGAAACGCCCACGAAAACCAGCCCGGCTCCTGAGGCAAAAATCCCAACTGCACAATCGCGCCGGTGCGTGGATCACGTTTGGTCAACCGCTCGGCAAACTCGTCCAACTCGGCGACCGTGCGCGGTGGCCGGTCGGGGTCGAGACCAGCTTCGCGAAACAGACGTTTATTCCAATGCAGTGCGGTGGTGGCGGGAGTGGCCGGTAGCCCGTAGAACCGACCCCGGTAGCGCACCATATCGGCATACACGGGCGCATACCGCGCAGCCCATTCGTCGAGCGTGTAACCCTCGGCGCGGATAAAGTCGTCCAGCGGCATCAACGCGTCGCGGTCGGCAAATGAATAAATGTTCGGTACCCACAAGCCCGCCACATCCGGTGGGTCACCGCCCGCCGTGGCGACCAGCGTTTTGCGGTCCACTGACGACGTGGAAAGAAATTCTACCACGATGCGATCTTGCGAGCGATTGAAGGCGTCCACCACGGCCTGCATCGCCGCTGCCTCCGCACCTGACCATTTCTCCCAGTACGTGATGTGAACCTTATGGTCGGGCGGGGTTCGATCGCACCCGATCAACAACAGGCTCAGCCAGGCCCACCTCCACTTCATGGTGTGCGAATGTCCGGTGGGCGCGGCTCCAGCGTGAAGACCGAGCAGTTCCGAAACTGCGGCTGCCGGTAGTCCTCAATCAGGGCGCGGCCGGGCGCGACAAGTGACGCGGCTTGGAAACGTCGCCGAATCGCATCGTGGCGCAGATGATTGGCAAGGCTTACGAGCAACATCGCCTGGTTTTGGGTTGAAAACCTTTTCTGCGCTTTGCCGGTCGTTGTGTCCAGCGCATCGTAGAAACCATACCGGGGATGTCGTGCGCCGCGACGTTCTAGTTCCTGCAGGTTGGCTACCACCTCGCGCGGGAAATCCGCAAGAGCCATGGCCGCGAGGTGTGGGCCAACGATTGCCTTGGTTTGGCTACCGGTGGATTCTTCATCGCCGCCTAACCGTCCCCAAGGAAAACTCGATTGCATCTCAGTGAAAGCCAGGTTCTGAGCAGACCGCCCCATCACTGTTTCGCGTTCATCCAACCATAAACTCGGCAAATACTGCTCAAGCAAATCGGGTTGGTTGGAGTCGCTCATCAAACAGTTGCCCGTCTTGGAACGGTCGAGTCTGTCCCACACTTCGGGCGGTGCCTCGCCGCTAGCGATGGCGAAGAAATACGCCAGGCGCACATCCGAGCCAAGGTAGGCAAGCCCAAGGGAGCCACCAGAGGCACTGACCCACCGGTTCCACGGGATGGCACGCACCACCGAGTCGCATTGCTCGCGAAACCGAGGGAAAGCTTGAGCGACGGTTATCAGTCCCGCGGCCAGCATGGCCGCGTCGCGTGCAGACGCGGTCTCCCAAGAGCACGGTGATGGCAGGTTCTTCAAAGCACGGGCGATTTGCTTCTCTGCCACCTGCTGCCTAATGATGCCCAACTCATGAGCGGCCACGATGCTGGTAAGGTGCAACCCGATATCGCCAAGTGAGGCGGGCGCGCTTTGGGAGCGGGTTTTTTCAATGGTAGCTAAGCCGCGCCAGGTATCGCGCGCCAATGTGTGAAGATACCGGGTTTCGCGCACTGTGTTGGGGCCGGTACGACGAAAACCAGCGAGCGTCATGGCGCGTTGGATTTCGGGATTGCGCATGAAGTAGTGCCACACAAAACCCGAGCGGTAGTTTTCCGCCATCAACAACGTGATCCCGACATCCAGACCGATTACGTCTGGATTGACCCAGCCAGTACCGGGATGGAACGCATCGGCATATCCGTACTGCGTCCACGTGTATTTTTGCATCTCGCGTAACGCTGCGAGGCATTCAGACGGAGCAAACGGGATCGAACCGCCCGGCGCGCACGGCACAACCGTGCCGTCCACGTCGGGTGTTTTTGGTGGACCGCCCCAGGCGCGGTAACCGGTCCGCGAATCTGATGCAGTGATGCCCCACAAGTTTGGTGCATAGCCGATGTCGTAGCAGAACTGCCGGTGAGCATGCGTCGCCAAAACGGAGTTATGCCAGTAATCGGCAAATGCATCCCTTTTGTCGCGGAAATCTACCCAAGCCTGAGAGTATTGGTGGGTGAACAATGGCGGGCATTGCAAGTAAGTCATACCGGCATAGGTGATGACCGGCTCACGTTTCCACTTCATCCACGTGTCGAGAGGTACCGGATGTGTTGGTGAGCCGAGCGCCATCAGGTACAACATCGGATGTTCGCTGTATCCATCCCAGCGCGCTTCGAGGAATCCGTTCTCGGGTGTCCAACCCATTGTGAGCGTGTCGCCGCCGTTGCGCATCCAATCCCAATCCACCCGTTCGTACAAGCGCGTGGCCAGCCGTTCCACCTCCGTGCCCCGGTAGTATTGCCGCGCGGTGAGCACCCCAGCCATCAGCAACGCGGTGTCGATGGAGGAAAGCTCACAATTCCACACACGCGCGCCGGTCTTCATGTCGAGGAAGTGATAGTAGAACCCGCGCACGTGCTCTTGTTTTTCCCACAAATGACGCAACGTGGTCAGCACCCGCCGGTAGGCCTCGGCGCGCGGGATCCATCCGCGCGCATCGGCGATGCAGATGCCCGTCAGCCCGAACCCAATCGAAGCGATACTGCACACCGTGCCGGGCTCGCTCCCGTCCGCTCGCGCGCGATCAGCAATCAACCCTGTGGTCGGATTCGCCTGCTCCCAAAAGAAGCGGAAACAGCGGCGTTCGACTTCTTCCAGAAACGCTGCGTCCTCTGTGGGAACAGGATTCGGGTTTGGTGGCAACCCGCGCGCCCAGGTCATCGTCGGTAACAGCGCCAATGCAAGCGCACGCACGACAACCCAATTTAGGTTCATTGCCCCCAATTGAACCATCCCTGATTGCCGTACGGATCAAGCGCGGGCCACTTGTACTCGAGGTGTGCAAACCACGCCACATGTCCGTCCGCGAACAACAGATTGTTGCCGCCAAAATGCCGGTCGGGCCCCCAATCCAGGTCCAATGCTGTCACCACCCAGTTGGCATCCCGCAGAGCGTGCAGCGGTCGCCCGGTGATGTTGGGGTGATCGTTGAACTTGTAATCAGAGCAATACTTTACGCCGTTGGTCGTGAGGCAATATAACCATTCCCACGTAGCTCCCGAATCACCCGGTCGCGCGCTGGGACACACAAAGAAACCGCGATTGGAAATGTACCGCTCCATGCGCGCGAACTGCTCGTATTGGGCGGCTGCCGGCACATACGGCAACCGGCCGCCATGGTCATCGAGATACAACTGCACCGCCAGACCGATTTGATGAAGATTCGACACACAGCGGGTTTGCTGCGCTTTTTGGCGCGCGGTTTTCAGAGCCGGAAGCAGCATGGCGGCCAGTGCCATGATGATGGCCACCACCACCAGTAACTCCACGAGCGTGAACGACCGCTCATGGTTTCGTAAGCGTTGCGTCATCCACCAACACTACGCCCGTGGCACCGGCCTCGTCGTCGAAGAACAACGTCACCACCACGCGCAACTGTGTTGCGCCCTCTGGGGCCGTGCCGCGCACGAAGTGCTCCTGCCATACACGATCGGTTTCATTCAGTGGCCAATGCGGTCCCCATACCCGCCCGATTTCCCGATTGTCGTCGGATAGCCACTCCAAGGAAATCTGCCCTCGACCGACTCCCGTTTCCGTCACCTTGGTTAGCACGGTGAATTGGTACCGCTGCCCAGCGCGCGCTGGTTGCGTTTGATAGACGCCTGCGAAACCTTTCGCGGGACCGCTCGCTTGCATTTTTAGCACTTGAGGCTGGCCAGTGAGCTCCATGCGAGGCGTGACGCCCTCGCTTTGAAACACCACCCACGGCTCCAGTGCGGGCGCTTCAAAATCACCGTTGACCAAATCGGCAGACGCGGCTGCGGCTGCGACGACGAGCATTAACACAGCGATTGTTTTGGGCATGATCGAGTCCTCCGACGCCACATCACCACGCCCGCACCCAGCACCGCCAGCAAAAAGATACCGGGTTCGGGGATGATTGCGGCGTCTTCGGCCCAGAAGATACCGGAATCGCTTGTGGAGCTGAGTTTGTCCTGCGCAATGACAAACCGCACAAACGCGGTCGGCTCATTTGTGGGATGACCGGCCACCACAAACGGCAACCATTGCGCCGTGGACAACTGCGACGGCTGAACGAACAACTCGGCGCGGTTGATCTCAGTTAGGTCACTGCGCAAAAACTCAATCCCCAGCACCGCCACCACACCGGGCTTCATCGGTAGCACGCTGCTGTTGCGTAGGTACACCTGCCATGCGATCGGCTGCCACGCCGCCAGCACCAGTGGCAACGTTTGGTAGTAGCCCTGACGCCCAATATCCACGCCTCCGCCGGGTGCGAAGAATTGCAGCACCTGATCGCCCGTCTGCGCAATACCGGCATTCTCGATTACGCCGCTCGTATCAAAACCCGGCGAGAAAAACGTCCACCCGGTGGGCGTGGACTCCACCGGCGCATCCTCCGGAATCTCCGGTGACTCAAAACTCGGATTGACGACCGTCGCCTGCGCGACCGGCATCCATCCCCACACCAACACCGAGATGCCAACCATCCACCATCGTACCGTGTTCATACCTTTACTCCTTTCCGTGCGCACCCGCACGATTCCCGTACTACCAACCGCGTCGGCACCACGCGGTCGGGCACACCCTCGTTGGGCGCACCCTCAATCCAGGCCAGCGCCAACTCCACCGCCCAGCGGCCCATTTGCCGCATTGGCACGTGCACCGTGGTCAACCCGAGATGACGGGCCGTCTCGCAATCATCAAACCCGACCATGGGCAGATTCAAACCGCGTTCCTGCAACGCTTGTCTCGCGCCAAACGCCATGGCGTCGTTGCACGCAAACAACGCATCCGGCAGGCTGCGATTGCGTTTCAACCAACGCTGCACGGCTGCATACCCGCTCTCTTCCGTAAACGCCCCCTGCCACACCAACTCGGAGGTGACCGGCAACCCATGCTCGCGCATCGCCTGCCGGTAGGCCGCGAGGCGTTGTTGCGCATCGAATGAATCCGTCGGTCCGCTCAACACCGCAATTCGCCGGTACCCGTGCGCAGCGAGGTGACGCACGGCCTCGACACTGCCGGTCTCATTATCAATCTGGACACATGAAATGCGCCGCCCGCGCGCTGGTCGGTCAATGAACACCACCGGTGTCTCGTGTGCCGTCGCCGCACGCACGAGCGCATCCGGCGGGTTAAGGTTCAGCACAACCAACGCATCGGCCCGTCGTTCCCGCAAGCAGCGAATGAACAATTCTTCCTGGTCTTGTGGGCCGTGCGAAAACGCGATCATCAAATGGTAACCCCGCTCGCTCGCGACATCGTCCATCCCGCACAACACCTCGCTGTAAAACCCGCTGGCGATACCGGGAAACAACACAGCCAGCGTCTGCGTACGTGCGCGCGCAAGGGCGCGTGCGGTCGGGCTGGGGTGGTAATTCAACTGCTTGATCAACCGCAAAACACGCCGTCGGGTATCGGGATGCACCAGCGGGCTGTTATTGAGCACACGCGACACTGTTGCCGTGGAAACGCCCGCGCGGCGGCTGACTTCCTGTAACGTGATGCCCGCCATGTTGTAACCGCTTACATGCTAGCGAAACCGCTTACTTTTGCAAGCGGAAAGATGTCGACGCGAATCAGGGTATGCGAAGAACAAGAGAACCGGCGGGGTTAGTTGGCCGCGAATGATGCGGTGGATGGCGCGACCGTGACGGTTCGGGCGACCAAATCGTATTCCCGCGCCGCGATGATTTTGGCTTGCACAAATTCGCCGACGCATGCTGTACCCTGGCCCAGCACGCAACCGTCAATCTGGGGTGCGTCCCAATGAGAACGGCCCCGCCAACGTTTGCCGGTCACCTCCTCAACGAGTACCGGAATCGTTTGTCCGACGCGGCGCGTGAGGATCTCGCGTGAGATGCGCTGCTGAAGACGCATCGCACGCCGGTATCGCTCCTTTTTGATTCGCGCGGGGATCTGACCCGGTAGGTTGCCCGCGGGCGTGTGATCTTCTTGCGAATACGTAAAGATGCCCACGCGCTCGAAACGAGCCGTCTCGAGGAACTGCAACAACTCCTCGAAGTGCTCCTCCGTTTCACCCGGAAAGCCGACGATGAACGTGGTGCGCAGCGCGATCCCCGGTATCTTGGCGCGCATCCGAGCAATCAACTCGCGGATGTATTGGCCATCCGTCTCGCGTTTCATGCGATGCAGTATCTCATCATTGATGTGCTGCAGCGGGATGTCCACGTACCGACAAACTTTATCGCACTCCGCGATGGTGCGTATCAGGCCGTCGCTCCAGTGGGCAGGGTGCGTGTATAGCAGCCGCACCCAAAACTGCCCCGGTAGCTCCTGAATTTTTCGGAGCAACTCGGTCAGCATCTCGCGTCCACCGTCGAGGTCGCGGCCGTAAAATGTCGTGTCTTGAGAGATCAGGTTGAGCTCACGGCAGCCTTGGGCGACAAGGTCGCGTATCTCAGCGAGCACATCGGCCACCGGTCGGCTTCGGTGTCGGCCGCGAATTCGAGGGATGCTACAAAACGTGCAGGGATGGTTGCAGCCCTCGGCGATTTTCACATAGGCATAATGCCGGGGTGTAAGCCGGTAGCGCGGCGCCTGGTAATCGGGCACGTACCGGGCGGGGCCGCTCCAGTGCAGTTGGGGTTGCTGTGTCTGCAAAACGTCGCGGATGACTTCCGCGATACGCGGCACCTCATTGAGCCCCACGATCGCGTCCACACCCGGTAGCTGCTCACGCAACGCGTGCGGATAACGTTGGGCCAGACAGCCGGTCATGATGAGCGCTCGACACCGACCGTGTTGTTTGAGACGAGCGGCATCCAACACCGTCTGGATGGATTCCTGTTTGGCAGCGTCAATGAAACCGCACGTGTTGACGATGAGCACGTCAGCACCCTGCGCATCATCCGTGAGTGTCCAACCGGCTTGTTGAAGCGCGCCGAGCATCACCTCGCTATCCACGAGGTTTTTGGCACAACCCAGACTGATCAGCCCGACTTTCATTGTGGCACGTCCAAAACTGGCAGGGGCGACAGCGGGGGTCGCCAAGAAGGCTCAGTATCCGCGCGGATTTGGTTTGGGTCGGGCTTGGAGACCGCCGTGGCTGTCGTGGTGGAATTGGCGCGCCAGGCCCACAGCACAACAAGCAGCACCGCCACCAAAGTCAAACCGGCCACCAGCGCGACAACCCCTCGCAGTGACAAGCGCAACTCGGTTCGCCGCCGATTCGCCGCTGCGGCAGTCTCGAGTTGCAGACCCTTCCGCTTCAGTCCGCCTTGGCTCTGGATGTACGCATCGGCCAATGCCCGTCCGTCCAGACCGAGATAATCACCGTAAATCCGAATGAATCCCTTCGCATACGTCGGCGACACAAGCCGGTCGAACTCGTCCGCTTCGAGATGCTCGATGACCTCGATTTTAATTTTGGTAGCGCGCGAGACCTCTTCTAGCGACACCTGTTTACGATGTCGCGCCTCGCGCAATGTCTCGCCGATCGAACTCATCGCCGCGATACTACCGGCCACCCCCTCACCCACAAGGAAAAATCCCGGTGCCTGCACGATGAACGAAGCGCTGTGAGTAGGCGGGGAGACATCCTAGCGGTTGCCTTGTGTGCGGATGGCGGGTGGCGTAGCATGGCGAGGGTGAATGAGGTGGTGTTTGAGACGGGAGTGGGGTGGTTGCGGTTGCAGTGGTCGGAGCGCGGCGTGTGTGCGTTGTCGTGGGCGCAACCGGCTCGGGTGGTGAGGTCGGTCTCGGATCCGGAAATTCGGAGTGTGATTGAGCAAGTGCGCCGGTATGCCGAGGGTGAGCCGGTACGGTGGCAGGTGCGGCTGGATTGGGGAGGGGCAACGGCGTTTCAGAGAAAGGTATGGCGGGTGTTGCAGCGGATTCCGTACGGGCAGACGCGCAGTTATGTTTGGGTGGCCCGGCAGGTTGGCCTACCGGGTGCGGCGCGGGCGGTGGGGCGTGCGTGTGGGGCAAATCCGATTCCGATCATCGTGCCGTGTCATCGGGTGGTGGCGGGTGATGGAAGTTTGGGCGGGTTCAGTTGCGGATTGAAACGAAAACGATTGTTGTTGGCGTTGGAAGGTGGGGGTGATGAGTTACGCGCTGTTGCAACGATCGTTCGATGACACGATTGATCGGCGTGCGATGGAGGAGGCGTCGGTAGCGGTGCCGAGTGTGGCGCGAGCGGATTGCGCGTTGTTGCATCGGGAATTGTTCGGGATTGTGGTGCAGGCTTTGGAGCGGGAGGAGGCGTTGGCGTTTCAAGCGGCGTTGCGCATGCGGGGGTTGGATACGGAGTTGGTGGAGGAGTCGGAGTTGCCTGTGTTGGCCAATCCGGTACGGCGCATGGCGATGCATTTCGATGGGGTGAATTGGTGGGTGGTCGTGCAGGTGGTGCGCGCGGCGATACCGGCTGAGCGAATGAATCGTGGGTTGGAACGCTGTGATCAATATCCGTGGTTTGTGTATCCGAGCGAGCGGGCGTTTGAGGAGGAAATTGTGTGGCGGTTTTACCGGTTGATGCGCAATCAGCGTGGGGGCGGTCAGGAGATTTTGGAGCAGTTTCGAAACTTGGTGGGTTGACGGGGAACGAAAAATTTCAAGCCATGCGGGGTATGATCGGGTGAACTGCCAAAACGACGGAGCGCATCCCTACGACAGCTAACAGGGGCGCGTTGGGAGTAGTTGGGCAGATTATTGGGCACGACTTGGGAATTGTAACTTGGGTGAATGGTGGTCGGCGCAGCCGAACGGCATGCGATGCCTGATTTCTCTTAACTTGGAACGGTTCGGTGGCTTGCGTGGGGTTTTGGGGGTGTGATACGGTGCGCGCCGCATGTTGAGGCCGGTGGGTATTTTGTTGGCGGTGTTGGTGGTGCTGCCGTGGGTGCGCGGGGCAGTTGGAGAGCGTGAGCCGGTGGAGGTGGAAGCGGAGCGACTGACGTTTGCGGAACAGGGCGGTCAGCGGATCACGGTGGCAGAGGGCAACGTCGTGGTGCGCTACGGTGAGACGACTGTGCAGGCCGACCGGGTGCGGTACAACGCGGCGACGCGCGAGGTGTGGGCGGAGGGACAGGTGCGGTTGACGCGCGAGGGACAGCAGTGGGTGTCGGATTCGATTTATTACAACTTTGCCACAGGTGCGGTGCGGGCGGATGAGGTGCGCGGGTGGGTGGAGGGCGTGTACCTGCGCGGGTTTGGGTTGGAACATTCGGAGACCAACGTGTACCAGTTGGCGCGGGCGACGGTGACGACATGTGATTACGAGAGGCCTCATTACCGGTTGGAGGCGCAGCGGGCGGAGATTTTTCCAGATCAGCAGGTGATTTTGTATGGGGTGACGTTGCGGTTGGGTGAGATACCGGTGTTTTGGTTTCCGGTACTGGTGTGGGCGCCGGATTCTGACACGCCACCATTTGCGATTTCGGTGGGCAGCAGTTCGCGTTGGGGCGTGTTTGCGTTGACGAGCACGCGACTGCGGTTGACGCGCGATGCGACGATGACGGTGCACGTGGATGGCCGGACGAAACGCGGTGCGGCCGGTGGAGTTGATGTGTCGTACCGGCTGGGGCCAACGGGACGCGGGTTGGTGCGGGGCTATTACGCGCAGGATGCGGACCCGGACGACCGGCTCGACCAGTTGGCGGGACAGAAGCTTTCGCATCATCGCTACCGGGCGCAGTGGCAACATCAGCAGGATTGGCGAACGTCGTGGGCGGGGGAGGTGCCGGGGCACGATTTGTCGGTGAAGATTGACCTGCACAAACTCAGTGACGCGGATGTGGTGGATGATTTTTTTCCGAGTGAGTTTCGTCGCGAGGTGGAGCCGCAATCGGTGGTGGATGTCACGAAACGCGGCGAGAACTATACCGTGTCGGTGCTGGCGCGGCCGCAGTTCAATCATTTCTTTGCCGAGGTGGAGCGGTTGCCGGAGGCGACGTGGCGGGTGAATCGGACGCGGTTGGGAGAGACACCGGTGTTTTATGAGCAGGTGTCGCGGGTTGGATATTTGAACGCCGAGGAGGGAGATACCGGGGATGTGCTTTTTCGCGGTCATGCGGTGCGGGCGTTCACGTTTCATCAGTTGCTGGTGCCGCTGCGATGGTTTGGGTGGTTGTCGGTGGTGCCGCGGGCCGGTATGGGTGGGGCGTATTACTCGAAAGCGGTACCGGGAAGCGGCGAGGATGATGTGCGGCGTGCGTTGCATCACGTGGGGATCGAAACGTCGTTCAAGTTGTCGCGAACGTGGCACGATGTGGACAACAAACGTTGGGAGGTGAACGGGCTGCGGCACGTGGTGCAGCCGTTTGCGAATTATCACTGGTTGCCGCGATCGGATAATCGGACGAATGAATTGTGGCAGTTCGATACGGTGCGGTTGGTGACGTTGGAGGGAGGGGACCGCCTGTTGACCTCGCGATACATGCCGGTGGAGATTCCGTCATGGAACGCTGTGGATGCGATTGATCGGCAACATTTCGTGCGGTTTGGGCTGCGACAGAAATTGCAAACGCGACGGGATGAACAGACGTGGGATTTGGTGGAGCTGGAGGGGTGGACCGATTGGCGGTTGGAGCGAGAACAGGGCGAGGAGGAATTCAACGATGTGTTTGGGACGGTCCGCTTGCGACCGACGCGGTGGTTGTGGCTGGATGCGTTCACGCGGTACAACTTGGAGGAAGACCGGTTCAAAGAACTGAACACGTCCGCACGGGTGTCGCACGGGGATCGGTGGGCGGTGGGTTTGGCAAACCGGTATCTTTGGGAGGATAGCAATCTGATCATCGCGGATGTGGCGGTACGGTTGGCGCGGCGTTGGGTGTTGCAGGTGTATCAGCGTGTGGACATGCACGACGGGGAATGGGAGTCGCAGGACTATGTGTTGCGGCAGGAGACGCATGACTGGCTGATCAGTTATGGTTTTCGGCATCGGAGCCAGCGCGTGCGGGACGATGAGTTTGCGGTGTATTTTGCGGTGACGTTGAAGGCGTTTCCGCAGGTGGGTATTTCAATCAACCAGGTTGATCTGGGGGTGAACTGATGGTTCGAATCACAATCGTTGGTACCGGGTATGTGGGATTGGTTACCGGGGCCTGTTTTGCGGAAGTGGGACACCGCGTGGTGTGCGTGGACAATGATGAGAAGAAGGTGGCGCTGCTCAAAGCCGGTGGGATTCCGATTTATGAGCCGGGTTTGGAAGAGTTGGTGGCGCGCAACACGGCGGCCGGTCGGCTGCGGTTTACGTTGAGCACGGCGGAGGGTGTGGAGGCCTCGGAGGTCATCTTCATTGCTGTGCCGACGCCGCCGTTGCCCGATGGCTCCACCGATTTGAGTTTTGTGGAGAGGGTGGCGCGGGAGGTGGCGGGAGCGATGACGGAGTACAAAATCGTGGTGGATAAATCCACGGTTCCCGTGAAAACCGGCGAGAAGGTGGCCGAGACGATCAAACGATACAACAAACGAGGCGTGGATTTTGATGTGGCAAGCAACCCCGAGTTTTTGAGGGAGGGGAGTGCGGTGCAAGATTTGATGCATCCCGACCGAGTGGTGATTGGCGTGACAAACCCCCGGCCGGTGGGCAAGCTCAAAGAAATTTATGCACCGTTCAACGCGCCCGTCATTGTGACCGACATTAACTCGGCTGAGTTGATCAAACATGCCTGCAATTCGTTTCTCGCAATGAAGATTTCCTATGCCAACCTGATGGCTGCGGTGTGCGAAACGACCGGGGCGAATGTGTTGGACGTGGTGCACGGGATGGGGCTGGACAAGCGAATCGGACGGGCATTTCTCGATGCAGGTCTTGGTTATGGCGGGTCATGTTTCCCGAAAGACATCAGCGCGTTCATCCACATCGGCGAACAGTTGGGATTGGATTTTGGGTTGCTACGCGAAGTGGCGAAGATCAACGCGCAGCAAATCCAACGATTTCTGAAGAAGATTCGCGACACATTGTGGATTCTGAAAGACAAAAGAATCGCCGTCCTCGGGTTGTCGTTCAAACCGAATACTGACGACATGCGGTTGGCACCGTCCGTTGAGGTGATCCGCGCCCTGCTTAAGGACGGTGCGATTATTCGGGCGTACGATCCGAAAGCGATGCCGAAAGCGCGCGAGGTTTTGCCGGAAATTGAGTATGCGAAAGACCCCTACGATGCGGCGCACGGTGCCGATGCGTTGGTGTTGTGCACGGAGTGGGACGAGTTTCGTCAGCTCGACCTGGAGCGGCTGAGAGCGGTGATGGCGCATCCAATCGTGTTTGATGGGCGCAACGTGTTCGACAAGGAACGGATGAAGCAGTTGGGATTCATTTATCGTGGGGTGGGGCGATAGAGGGTGAAACCGTATCTGGTAACCGGTGGGGCTGGGTTTATCGGGTCACATCTCGTTGAGCATCTGGTGGGTTTGGGACACTCCGTTCGGGTGCTCGACAATTTTCTAACCGGCAGGCGCGAGAATCTTACTGCCGTGCGGGATCGAATTGAGTTGATCGAGGGCGATTTGCGGGACCTGAAGACAGTGCGGCAGGCGGTGGAGGGCTGCGGTTGCATATTTCACGTGGGCGCCTTGCCGAGTGTGCCGCGCTCGGTCGCGGAGCCGATGTTGTCACATGAGATTAATGTGACCGGCACGCTCAACGTGGTGCTCGCCGCTCGCGATGCCGGTGGCGTGCGGGTGGTGTTCAGTTCGTCGTCGAGTGTGTACGGGGACACACCCACGCTGCCCAAGCATGAACGGCTGACACCGCAACCCCGATCGCCGTATGCAGTGCACAAACTCACCGGAGAACAATATTGTCGGGTGTTCACGGAGTTGTTCGGTGTGCCGACAATTTCGCTGCGGTACTTCAACGTGTTTGGGCCGCGCCAAGATCCACAATCGCAATATGCGGCCGTGATCCCGCGATTCATCACGCGGATGTTGGCGGATGAACGGCCGGTAATCTTCGGGGACGGTTATCAAACACGGGATTTCTCATATGTGGAAAACGTCGTGCGCGCCAACGTGGCTGCCAGCGTGGCGCCCGCCGATGCATTCGGACGCGTGGTCAACATCGCCTGTGGAGGAAGAACGTCATTGCGGGAGTTGGTGGCCACGATCAACGACATTTTAGGCAAGCGAATCGAGCCGGTATTCGAGCCGCCTCGTGCCGGCGATGTGCGCGATAGTCAGGCGGATGTTTCGGAGGCGGCAGCGTTGTTGGGATGGAAACCGACAGTGGCTTTTGCCGAGGGCATTCGTCGCACGATTGAATGGTACCGGCTGAATCGCGCGCCGTGACGTGTGACGCGATCTACGGTTTGAGTTGGCTTTACACTCCGTCGGCGTTTTGTTATTCGAGCGACCACAAGGAGGATTCTGCGATGAAACAGGGGAACTCTGGCAGCGGCACGTCTGCCGCGACCGTGGAGATGGAATTGCCGGTCACGCCGCGTCCGGCGGTGGCGGCGGAGTTGGATCAACAACTGGATCGCGCGACGGAAGATTTGTTTGAGTTGCGTCGGCGACAGGAGGAATTGGAACGTCAGCGAAGCGAGTTGGAAGAGATTCGGCGTTGGCAAGACGAGTACCTGCGTGGGCGCGCCGAGATACTCGATTGCTTGACGCGCGGGTTGGTGACGTTGGAGCGTGAGCAAATCGCGGCGCAGCGGTTGGCGGAAATGTGCCAGCAAACAGCCGCGACGTTCCGCGAATACAAGGAGCGGTTGGAAGCGATTCGCGATCAAGAGTGGACCAGCGGGACGGTGCGCAGGGAACTGAGCCAGGCGTTGGCGATCATCCAGGATGCGCGTGGGGAGTATAATCGCGCACGGACGAAGCTCGATTGCCTGAACCCGGCAACGGAGGCGTCGGCGGTGGCGACGGAGTCGGCCGAATCGAAGCCAGTGGTGGAGCCGCGCGAGGTGATGCGGTATGCGATTTTGGGCGCGGTGGCGAGCGCGTCGGTGGTGTTGATGATGGCGGTGGCGTTGGTGGTGTGGTGGTTGGGCCGGTAAGGTACCATGGGATGGCGTCGTTCGGAGAAGCCGGTGGATCGGTTGTTGCGGGATGTTGACCGTGAGTTGACACAGGTGCGGCGCCGGGTGCGGGTTGCGGAGCGCACGCAGCCGATGTCGGAGCCAGTGGGTGGCCACGGCAAGCGCAGCGACATGCGGGAGTTTGTGGGGGAGATGTTGGCGACGCCAAAACAAGTCATTGCGCCAACGTATCGGGTTCATGTGCCGCCGGTGGTGGACGTGGCGCCGAATTTGGCGCGGGATTGGGAGGCGACTGAACAGCCGGTTGGAGCCGTGAGTACAGCGGCAGTGGCCGGGGCGGCGGGCCAGAGCGGGGAGCGGGTTGACGCGAAGACGGACAAGTTGGTGCGGTATCTCAGCGTGGGTAGTCTGCGACGGTATCCGAACGAACCTCCAACTGAAGGTGCGCGTAAGGCTTTGCAACGAACGGTGTGGTTGTGGGTTGGTTTGGGGGGTGTTGTGGTGGGGGTGTTGTATTTGTGGCTTCGTTAGGGTTGGTGGATGGGATTTGGGAGCACTGAAACGGCACGGGAAATGCGGGAAAAGGATTGCAAAGCGGCAGGTGCCGTCGTAAAAGCGCGCCCTGTGACGCGGATCAAACAGTGATCCAGCGGATCACAAACGGAGGTACGAGACAATTCAACAGTTCGTTCGGGTAAACCAAAAAATCCGTGCCCGTGAGGTGCGGGTGATTGATGTGGACGGGAAACAGGTGGGCATCATGCCCATCCAGCAGGCGTTGGCGGTCGCCCAACAGCGCGGGTTGGACTTGATAGAAGTCGCTCCAACCGCCAATCCGCCGGTGTGCCGAATCGGCGACTTCGGCAAATACAAGTACGAACAGGAAAAACGGGAGCGGGAAGCGCGCAAACACCAGCACGCGAACCGCGTCAAAGAGATTAAGCTGGGACTGAACATTGACCAGCATGATTACGAGACAAAACGCAAGCACATGGAGGAGTTTTTGCGGGAGGGGATGAAGGTGAAAGTGTCGTTGCAATTCCGGGGACGACAGAGCGCCCATCCCGAGCTTGGCGAGCAGTTGATGCAACGTGTGATCGAAGACATTGCGTCGGTGGGACGCCCGGAAGTGCCGCCGCGTTTGATCGGGCGAGCGATGCACATGATTCTGACGCCGGTCAAGGGCGCCTCGCGGCAGGTCCACGCCAAACCTGCGGCACCGCAGCCCAACGCCCCGGCACCGAGCAACTGATCGAAGCGAGAGGGACAACGCCATGCCACGCTGGAAACCAATGAAAACGAAGAAGGCGGCGGCCAAACGTTTTAAGGTCACCGCTACCGGGAAGATTATGCGCAAGGGCGCCGGCAAACGGCATTTGCTCGGACATCGTCGCTCCAAGGTTAAACGTCGCTTGAGCAAGGATGTACCGATTAGCGACACGCATCGACACCACATTGAAGTGTCGCTGCCGTTTTCCCATCGTGGCTGAACTACTGGATCGGAAGGAGGATTTCCAAGATGGCACGAGTTACCAATTCACCTGCGAGTCGTCGGCGCCGCAAACGGATGATTCAAGCGGCGAAGGGGTACCGGGGTTGGCGCAGTAAAAAATATCGGTATGCCAAAGACGCGGTTTGGCATGGTTTGCAATACAGCTTCGCGCATCGCAAGGATAAGAAGGGCGACTACCGGGCGCTTTGGATTCAACGGCTCAACGCGGCGTGCCGAGGAGAGGGCATCAGCTACAGCCGATTCATCAAGTCGCTCAAAGACGCTAAGATCGACTTGGACCGAAAAATTTTGTCGGACCTTGCGATTTCGGATCCAAACGCGTTTAAAGCGGTTTTGGCGGCAGCGAAAGGTTGAGGTCAACAAATGCGCTTGGGGGCGCAAAGTAGTGCACATATCCTGATTCCATGCCGGGCTCCGGAGTCAGACAAATCCTCAGCCGAGTGGCACCAGTTGGCGTTGTCGTCTCGTGAAAAGACAAATCTCGCGGTAGCCGCAAGCGCGTAGCAATTCGACTGCTCGGTCGAAATCTTGGCCCGTTTCTTCCGGTAGGTGTGCATCGCTTCCGAGCGTGACCGGTATATTTCGCTGATAGGCGAGCCGCAAAAATTCTTCGCTCGGGTACATCTCACGGCATGGGCGACGTAGTCCCGCGGTGCTTACCTCGATCGCAACGTCGCAGCGAGCAACCACGTCGAGCGCGTGGCAAAAAATATCACTGAATCGTTGCTGAGGCCGGTGGCCAAACTTTTTCGGTAGATCCGGGTGGGCCAGTGAATCAAACAACCTCGATCGGGCCGCCTGTTCCCATAGATCGAAGTAGGCGCGCCAGCGCTCGTCCACGTCGTAGCCTTCCCAGTTTTTCGCGGACAAATCCACGGCCCAGTCGCCGATAAAGTGGACGCTGCCGAGGAAGTAATCCCACGGATACATGGCTGCGAGTTCGCGGACCCAATCTTCGTGACCGGGAATGAAGTCCACTTCCAAGCCCAGTTTGATGGAGAGTTGAGGAAACTCGCGTTGGGCGCGGCGTACCATCTCGACGTACACCGGCAGGTCAGATTTTTTCTGTGTCCAATTTGTCTCGCGGTCACGCAACGGGGCGTGGTCCGAGCACCCGATCTCGTGCAACCCGCGTGCGAGGGCTACGCGCGCGTAGTCAACCGGCTCGCCTACGCCGTCGGTCAAACGGGTGTGCATGTGGTAATCAATCAGCATGTGCGTACACTAAAAGTTGGGGCCGGTGGCGCAAGGCTTGAG
>JANWVU010000032.1 GCA_025056465.1 Verrucomicrobiia bacterium
CACGAGCTTGCTTGGGCTCAATGGGAGCGACCCTTCGTCGAGTCGCGCCCAACCCGACCTCGACATGTCCTGCGCCTGAACGAAACCTCAACCCGCATCGAGATCACGGCAGCGCAACACCGTTGGGTCTTGGACAAAGTCCGCGCAGTCCTTGCCGGCTGGGAAACACATGGGCATCCGTTGCTTCGCACCGGCCCGCGTCTGTATTTTTGGCGCGCACCCACCGACAACGACCGGGGCTTCGCGAACATCGCCAAGGTATGGCGGGCAGCATTCCTCAACCTGCTTCAGCACCGCACCGAAGAAGTCACTGTGGTCCAACCGGATTCCACCGCCGTACGCATTGTCGCCCGCACCACAGTTGCCCCACCCAAGTGGGATTGGCGATTCGATGCTGAACACACCTACACCTTTTACGGCGACGGGCGGCTCGAGCTGGCTGTCGCCGTCACCCCGCACGGCGACACACCGCCTAGCGTACCACGCGTGGGATTGCAACTGACCCTGCCGCTCCAATTCGACCGTGTGCGCTGGCTCGGACGCGGCCCCGGCGAATCGTACGTGGACAGCAAGCAATCGCAACGTCTCGGCTGGTGGCAGGCCACCGTGGACGAGCTCTACACGCCCTACATCCGACCACAAGAAAACGGCAACCGCACCGATGTGCGTTGGGTGCAATTCACCGATCCGACCGGCTTCGGCCTGCGCGCCGAAGGCGTACCCAATTTCAGCATCCACCGATTCACGCCCGATGACTTCGATGTCACACGCCACGCCCACGAGTTGAAACCGCGCGACCATCTCATCCTCCATCTCGATCACGCACACTACGGCCTTGGCAGTAACAGTTGCGGCCCCGAGCCATGGGAGTGGTACCGCCTGCGCACCCAACCTTGGCGCTTCACCGTAACGCTGGAACCGGTCGAACCGTGACGGCATCTCAACGACCGACATGCCTTCCGGTGCGACCATCGTCTGGTTCCGACTCGACTTACGCTTAACCGACAACCCCGCGCTGACCGCCGCGGTGCAACGCGGCGCGCCAATCATTCCGGTCTTCATCTGGGCACCTGAGGAAGAACATCCGTGGGCGCCCGGCGCCGCCAGTCGCTGGTGGTTGCATCACTCGCTGGCCGCTCTCGACGCCGATCTCCGCACACGCGGCTCCCGGCTGGTTCTCCGACGCGGTCCTTCCCTCGAAACGCTGCGCACGCTGATGCGCGAAACCGGTGCCGATGTTGTCTTCTGGAACCGCCGCTACGAACCCGCGCTCATCGCACGCGATAAACAAATCAAAGCCAGCCTGCCGGCCGAAAGTTTCAACTCCGCGCTCCTCGTGGAACCGTGGGAGATGAAAACCTACCGCGTGTTCACGCCGTTTTGGCGTGCCGTCCTCGCGCGCGGCATCCGCGTCGATCGCACCCCACCAGCTCCAACCCGACTACCGGCACCTGCAACCTGGCCGTCGTCGTTGCCGTTGGACGCTCTGGAGCTGCTGCCGAAAATTGACTGGGCAGCCGGGCTGCGCGCCGCGTGGAAACCCGGCGAGGCCGGTGCTCAGGAACAGTTGCGACGCTTCCTCAAATCCGCCGTTCTCGAGTACACCGCGAACCGCAACCGTCCCGACTTACCAGCCACCTCGCGACTCTCGCCGCACTTGCACTTCGGCGAAATTGGCCCCCGTCAAATCTGGGCCGCCGTGGCGCCCAAAGCCGATGCATCCGGTTGGGGTTACCTGCGCCAGCTCGGTTGGCGCGAGTTCGCTCATCACTTGCTGTACCACTTCCCGCACACCACCGACCGACCGTTGCGCCCCGAGTTTGAACAGTTCCCGTGGCAAACCGATCCCGATCGGTTGCGCGCCTGGCAACGGGGTCGGACCGGCTACCCCCTCGTGGATGCCGGCATGCGGGAGTTGTGGACCACCGGCTGGATGCACAACCGCGTCCGCATGGTCGTGGCCTCATTCCTCGTCAAAGACCTGCTCATCCCGTGGCAGGAGGGCGCCCGGTGGTTTTGGGACACGCTCGTCGACGCCGACCTCGCAAACAACACCCTTGGTTGGCAATGGACCGCCGGTTGTGGCGCCGATGCCGCGCCATATTTCCGCATATTCAACCCGACGAGCCAGGCCGAGAAATTCGATCCCAACAGCGACTACATACGCCGGTGGGTACCGGAAGCCGGCACGCCCGCCTACCCCGCTCCGATTGTGAACCACGACGAAGCGCGTCGTCGGGCGCTGCAAGCTTTCGAGAAACTGCCCCGCGCTACCACTGAGGACACGGAATGAACTGGACGAATATTTGGTCGGGCCCGGTGGCCTTGCTGTTGTTGGTGGTGCTCGGTTGGCTGGTGGTGCGCCGACGCGGCTACCGCAAACGCGACATCGCCGTGTTCGTTGTCATTCTCGCGGTCCTGGTAGGGGCGTGGTTTTGGTTCAAACCACCAGCCACGTCCACGCCCCTCGACGATGTGCTCGGGCGCGGCCAACCTGTGCTGCTTGAAGTGCAATCGCCGTTTTGTCTGGGCTGTATCGCCATGCGCCCGACCGTGGACCGCATCGAGCAACAATGGGCCGGTCGGCTCCGCGTGTTACGCGTCAACTACCCCGGCGCCGAAGCACAACACCTCGCGGAACGATACCGGCTCCGCATGGTCCCCTCGTTTATCCTCTTCGACGCCACCGGCCGCGAACACTGGCGCGCCACCGGTCAAGTGGATGAATCCATTTTCCACGCGCGCATCGCTGAGTTGCTGCCCGCGCTGTGAATCGTCCACTCCGTCAACTGGTGGTCGTGCTCGGCGACCAACTCGATCCCAACTCGGCCGCGTTCGACGGATTCGATCCGCAACACGACGCCGTTTGGATGGCCGAGGTACCGGCCGAGGCGGAATACGTGTGGTCGCACAAAGCGCGCATCGCCATCTTCCTCGCCGCCATGCGCCATTTCCGCGATGCCCTGCGCGCGCGCGGCATCACCGTGCACTATCGCGAACTGACGATGGACGACCCTACCGGCTCACAACACCAACCGGTCACGTTGGGCACCGTATTGGCCGAATCGGTTCGCCGTCTCCAACCCCAGCGCGTGGTCGTGGTCGAACCGGGCGAATGGCGCGTGCGTGAGCAACTCCGTGCCGCCGTGCCCGCTTTGGAGATTCGCCCCGACCGGCATTTTTACTGTTCGCGCGAGGAGTTTGCGGAGCACGTCGCCACCCGACGTCAGTTACGACTGGAGTTTTTTTATCGCGAGATGCGTCAGCGCCATCGCGTGTTGTTGGACGCAAAGGGCCAGCCAGTCGGTGGCCGATGGAATTACGACGCCGAAAATCGTGCGGCGTTCGGACGCCACGGCCCCGGCTTGGTGCCGCGTCCGGTAGGTTTCGCGCCCGACGAGACCACCCGCGCGGTGCTGGACCTGGTCCAGCAGCGGTTCGCGTCGCACCCCGGTAGCCTCGCGCGATTTGATTGGCCGGTAACCCGCACGCAAGCGCAAGAAGCCCTTGCCGACTTCGTGCACAATCGGCTGCCGTTGTTCGGCCGGTACCAAGACGCCATGTGGCAGCGGCAACCGTTCCTCTATCACTCCCGGCTCAGCGCCGCGCTCAACCTGAAGTTGCTGAACCCTCGCGAGGTGGTGGAGGCTGCCGTGGACGCCTACACCCGCGGCGCGGCGCCGTTGGCGTCGGTGGAAGGTTTTGTGCGCCAAATTCTCGGTTGGCGCGAATATGTGCGCGGCATTTACTGGCATTACATGCCCGAATATCTCAACCGCAACGCGCTCGGTGCCTCGGCACCATTACCAAAATGGTATTGGACAGCGGAGACCGAGATGAATTGTTTGCGCGAGGTTGTCAGCCAAACGCTTGAGTACGGGTTCGCTCATCACATCCAGCGGTTGATGGTCACCGGCCTTTACGCGCTGTTGCTTGGAGTGAACCCGGTCGAGGTCCATCGCTGGTACCTGGCAGTGTACGTGGACGCCGTTGAGTGGGTTGAATTGCCCAACGTGCTCGGCATGTCGCAGTTTGCCGACGGCGGTCTGATGGCGTCGAAACCCTACGTGGCCACCGGCAAATACATTCAGCGCATGAGCAATTATTGCGACGGCTGCCGCTACCGGCCTGACAAGGCCACCGGCCCGGATGCCTGCCCGTTCACGACGTTGTACTGGGATTTTCTGATGCGACATCGCAAATTACTCGAGCGCAATCAACGCATGGCGCTGCAGGTGCAAAACCTCGAACGACTCACCTCGGGCGAGCGCGCGGCGATTCGAAGGCAGGCCGACGCGCTGCGCCACCGCATGACGTGACTACCGGCGTGTCGTGCCCGGCATCAGCCACGGCGATTCCTGAGCGCTACCGGCTGCAGATGATGTGCTTTCCGACGCCGCCCCGCTCCGCGCCCTCTGCATGATCGCAAGGAATCGGTCCGCCGGCACGAAACCCACCTGCCGAAGCTCGATCAGTTCCCGCCCACGATCATCCAAGAAAATGAACGTCGGAACACCCCGAATGTCGTAGCGGCGCATCAGTTCCTGCACGGGCGCCGATGCCGTGTGCGTCAGATCAGCTTTCACCATCAGAAAATGTTGGGCCTCGGCGATGATGCGCGGATCGGTGAACACCTGCCGATCCATCTTCCGACAAGGAATGCACCAATCCGCGTAAAAATCCACAATCACAGGCCGACCGGGGTTGGCGAGCAAGGCGGGCGAGTATTTTTGCCAGGCGATGGCCGAGCTACCAGCTTTGACACCGAATACCGGCCACACAAACCACACCGCCACGGCAATCATGACCACGCCAAAAACTCGTTTGACCCAATTCATCCATTGCCCCGAACGAGGGAGTTGTGCCAGCAATCCCGAGAACGTGCCCAGCACCAGATATGGCAACGCCAAACCCAGCGAAAACACGATGAACCACCACCACTCGCGCGTGGCGCCCACGTACGCCAGCAACGCCACCACAAACGGCGCCAGACACGGCGCGGCGATGATGCCCAGTGTTGCGCCAAGCAGGAACACACCGAGCCGCCCGCCCCGCGCGGACAATCCCGCCGCCCGTTGCACGAGAAATTGCGGCGGGCGCAATTCGTACAAACCAAACATGCTCAGGGCCAGGGCAACCAACAGTAACGCAATCCCCACGAGCACCACCGGATGCTGGAGCAGTGCGCCAAACATCCCTCCCGTCCACGCCGCCACCACACCAAGCAACGTGTACGTGACCACGATGCCCAGACAATAAACCAGCGCACCGACAAACGCCTGCGCGCGCGATTTTTCGCGTTGCCCCTGGCCGCCAAAATAACTCACCGTGATCGCAATCATCGGATACACACACGGTGTGAGGTTCAACGCCAGCCCGCCCAAGAAAACTACCAGCCCCGCCACCAGCCAGCCCCGTTCGCGCAGCGTCTGCGCCAACTGCGACGAGCTGGGGGGAGCAGCCTCCGCTGCTGCCGGTGTCGTTGGCGCCGCTTGAAAAATCTCCGTGTGCTGTGGGTTACCGGCTTCCGCCGTAATCTCAGTTCTCACGGTCAACGGCACGCGCTGCGGTGCATAGCACAAGTTATCATCGCATGCCTGGTACGTGAGCGTGCCGCGTAACTCGACCGGTCCGAGTGGCGCGTCGGCCGCAACATGCCCGGGCACAAAAATGGTCACCCGCCCCTCGTACAGCGCGACCGGTCGGTTCGCCCACACCACCACGACGGGCCGACCGGACGGGTACCGGATTTCATCCCACGTGATACCAGGCACCGACTCAAACGTGATGCGCGTCGGAATCAACTCCGGCAGGGAAGCCGGGTTAGCGTTGACATGCCAAGGTTTGGGAATGTCGAGCACCACCGCCACATGGAATGCGCCGCCGCGTCCCAACCGGTCATGAGACAACAACGTCTTGGTTTCAATATCGGCAGCCAACGTTGATGGAGTGGTCGCGGCCAGCCACACGCTCATCAACAACGTCCAAAACGTGAGCGTGCATCGGCAGGCATCCCCCGCGAGACCCCACCGAACGACATGTCTCAGCGCAAGCATATGTTCCATCATGGCCGTAAAATGGCGCGCAGTTCCGGCTCGAGCTGATCGGCGCCGGTCAGTCCAACATGGCGGCCGATGATGTTGCGGTGCACGTCCAACACAAACGTGGTCGGCGCCGCCGTTAGCCCCCCGAACCCCTCGATGACCGACAAGTCGTAGCGAAGAAATTGAATGCCACGCTCTAAAGCGACGAATCGTTCGCGCAACAGTTCGTTCGGTCGATTGTCCAGCACGATCGCGAACATACCCAGCGCCTCCCGTGAATGCGCCGCGCGCAAGCGGGTCAGTTCGTCCAACTGCCGTTGAGATGGAGGGTCGTCTGCCAGCACAAAACTCACAATCACCGCCGTCGTCGTGCAACTGCTGAGTTTGACGGTGCGCCCGTAAAAATCGCTCAACTCAAATTGCGGAGCCGGTGGGGCGACGCGGACAAGGGGTGTCTCGTTGGTAGCGGACTGGGCCCTGAGAATCGGCCCGCCCACGACGAGCAGCACCGCGACTGCAAACGCGCATATGACCATACCGGCTTTCATGCCTTGCGCGCGCCGAGTGTGTCACTGAAGACCGGGAGGGTCAATGCACAGAGTTGCTCGCACAACGCCGGTGGGCTATCGGTTGGCTATGCATCAACCGGTAATTGGCATCCCCGCAGGTCGAATGCGGCGCAACTGGGACTTCGACAATGAGGTGGACGGGTGCGGCCATTTGTACGCCCAAGCAGTACTGGATGCCGGTGGGTTGCCTTGGGTCATGCCGCTGACGACCGACCCGGCAGCCCTCGACGCAATGTTGTCACGTTGCGACGGGCTGCTGTTGACGGGCGGCGGCGACGTCAATCCGCAACGTTACCGGCCCAACCTAACCGACGCGGAGCGGCGGTTGGCGGTTGGCATCTGCGATGAGCGCGACGAGATGGAAATTCACTTGTGTCGCGCCGCGTGGCAGCGAAAGTTGCCGGTGTTGGCGATCTGCCGGGGCTTGCAGGTGCTGAATGTGGCGTTGGGCGGCACGCTGCACCTGCACATTGACGGGCACGAGCAACCACGCAATCGCTGGAATGCCCACCGGCTCGTTTGGCGCGACCGAGAGCGTTGGGTCAACAGCAGCCATCATCAGGCACTCGACAAAGTGGCCCCCGAACTGACGGTTACCGCGAGGGCCGACGACGGGATCGTGGAAGCAGCCGAGTGTCGCGATGGACGTTACTGCGTCGGCGTGCAATTTCATCCCGAGCGGCTCGTGGCGCAACGACCCGAAGAGTGGCGGTGGTTGTTCCGCGAGTTTGTGGACGCTACGACTCGTCGCTAGTTGGCGCAGGTTGCGGGCGCGGACCGAGGTCCACCTGTTGTTCGGCCCATAGTTGCGCGAGCCACGCCTGCCAAATCATCTCGCGGTTCTGTTGAAGCACGGTGGCGAACATCCGCGGGCGTTGTTGTTTCAACTCTTCTTGAGAAGGCGGCTCGCGTTTGAGCACCGCGAAGAACAACCCGCCATTAGCGGTGGGGATGAAATCACTCACACCCCCCTCGGGCAATCGCAACGACGCCTCGCGCACGGCCTGGTCGCCGGGGATCTCGGTGCGGGCTTGCATTAGTGTGAATGGTTCCGCCGTGATCGGGTTCAATCCGAGGGCCGCGCAGGCCTCGAGAAATGACTTACCGGCCTTGATCTGCTCGCGGACTTTTTCCAACGCATCCTTGCCGGCCTGCACTGCGGCTTCACGAGCGCGTTGGGCAAGCAACTGTGCCACGACCGCTGCTCGCGCCTCGCTTAGAGGCATCACCTCGCTCGGCTGACGTTCGAGTAATTCCAGCACGTAATATCCATCGGCCGCGGGCACCGGATCACTGAAGGGCACGGACGGGGTTAGCGCAAAAGCCGCCGCAACGAACTCCGCGCCGTTGGCGATTTCCGGTGGGCCATTCGTTGCCGTGAACCATCCGGTCTCCGAGACGGGGAGTTGAAAGCGCGCCGCCACGGCCGCAAAGTCCGGTCGGGGTTCATCGGGCTTGAACACCAGTTGCATCGCAAACTCGGTGGCGCGGTCGCCCGCAGCCCGTTGCGCGCGTGAGCGGGCCAGGGCGTCGCGGATTTCCTGTTGCACCTCGGCCAACTCATTCGTCCAGCGTTGCCGGTTGCGTTCGTAGAACCGTTGCACATCATCGTCGGAGATGGTTTGACTGGCCGGATCAACCGGTACTTTGACATACCGGACCCGACGTTTTTCGGGAGCCACAAACCGGCGTTTGTTCTGCTCATAGTACGCGGCGATTTCCTCGTCGGTCGGTTCCGGTACGGCGTTGGGATCGCCTGTCTCAAACGTCACGTAGGCGATGGTGACTTTCTCCAGTAACGGTTGCTGGCTGAGTTGAACCTCGAGCGGTGTGGCTTTAGCCGCCGTCGCCACGAGCTCTTGCAATCGGCGCACAACGATTTGCTGGCGGATAACCTGCTCGAATTGCGCTTCGCTGATGCGGTTTTGATTTAGCTGAATCAGGAATTGCTGATACCGCTGTGCGTCGAACATCCCCTGATCGTTGCGAAATGCCGGCAGGGATCGCACGTATTGCACCACCTCGTCGTCGGTGACCCGCAGACCGAACTCGGCCGCTTTACGCAGTAACACCACCCGCAACACCGCCTCCTCAAACAAACGCTCGTTAAAATCATGTGTGCGCGGCATTTGACCGCCCGTGTTGATTAGATGTTCGGTCAACACGGCCCGCCGGGCTTGCTCAAACTCACCCAGCGGGATGGGTTTGCCACGCAACTTGGGCAGTTGCCGGCCGCGCGAATCCACCGAGTCGGTATGCGTGAACAGCATGATAAAGCCGGGAATCAGCACGATGAGCAACGCGCCCAAAATCCAGCGCACATGCCGTCGCAACCACGCTGCGTGCACGATAAACATGACGTCCAACCCTCTCCGATATCGGGCGCGCAGAATAGTGTCGCCCGCGCAACCGGTCAAACTGCAAAAACGGCGTCGGCGCCGTCGGTGGTTTTGGTATCGTGCCGCGCGTGCTCATGAAAATCATCGCAGATCCCAACATTCCGCGCGCGCGGGAATGGTTCGCGCCTCATGGCGAGGTGCTACTGGTACCGGGCCGTCAGATTACCCGCAACGTGGTGCGCGATGCGGACGTTTTACTGGTGCGGTCGGTCACTCCGGTCAATGAGGCGCTGCTTGAGGGCAGTCGCGTGCGGTTCGTTGCCACGGCGACCATTGGCACTGATCACGTGGACACGGCGTATCTGGCCGCAAACAAGATCGGATTTGCCAGCGCAGCCGGTAGCAACGCCAACTCGGTTGCGGAGTACGTCGTCGCGGCGCTGTTGGAATGGAGTTGCCGTACAGGCCAACCGCTCACTGGTAGGACGCTCGGCGTCGTTGGCGTCGGCAACGTCGGCTCGCGCGTTGTGCGTTATGCTGCCGCACTGGGCATGCGCGTTCTGCCAAATGACCCGCCCCGTCAACTGCGCGAGCACCTACCGAACTTCGTGTCGCTGAAAACCGTGTTGACTGAGGCCGACATCGTCACGCTGCACGTGCCTCTGCAAGACGACACGCGCTACCTGCTCCATGCCGGTAATCTTGAGCGGTTCGTCGTCATCAACACCGCACGTGGCGCGGTGGTGAATAACACGGCGCTCGTAACCGCCTTGCGCAGCGGCAAGGTACCGGCCGCCATTCTGGACGTGTGGGAGAACGAGCCAAACATCGACCGCGATTTGTTGGCCGCAGTCATGTTGGGCACACCGCACATTGCCGGCTACAGTCACGAGGGCAAATTGGCCGGTACCCAGATGGTGTACGAGGCGTTCTGCCGGTACTTTGGCCTACCGGTTTCACTGCCGGTCGGCGAAGCAAGTCCCCGCGGATCGGTAGTGGAGGTGGAGACAAACTCGCGGGAGCCGGTTGAGCAACAACTGCGACAGTTGGTGCGCGCGTTTTATGACATCGCCGCAGACGACGCGGCGCTACGGCAAGCCCCAACGCAGTTTGATGCATTGCGCGCCCGCTACCCGGTTCGACACGAATTCTGGACGCGGCCGGTTCGCTGGCGCGGCGCATCAGCCCCCGCGCGGGAAATCGCGCGCGGGTTGGGATTCCATCTGGTAACCTGAGTTACGGGGTATCCTCATTGGCCTCGTTTACCGACTGCACTGCTCGACCAACGGCAGCGCAGAACGGCGCGGGTCACTTTCTTGACCACCACAAACAGATTTTTATAGTCGCGGCGGCTTGAAAGTCTCGATCATTGTGCCGGTACACAACGGAGGGGCAGCGTTTCGTCGGTGTCTGGGCCGTATTCTGGCGGCGCAGCCGCCGGCCGACGAGGTCATCGTGGTGGACGACGCCAGCACCGACGACTCGGCGCGCGTTGCCGAGGAATACCGGGTGCGGTTGATTCGACGCGATACGAAGGGCGGCCCGGCAGCAGCCCGCAACGACGGCGCGCGCGCAGCCAGCGGCGATGTGTTGTTTTTTGTTGATGCCGACGTCGGCATTCATCCCGACGCCGTCGGCCGAGTGCGTGAAGTCTTGGGTAACGAGTTGGATGTGGCGGCGGTGTTTGGGTCCTACGACGACGAGCCATCAGAAAAAAATTTTTTGTCACAATACAAAAACCTGTTCCATCATTTCATCCACCAAACGTCTGCGACGGAAGTGAGCACGTTTTGGGCAGGTTGCGGTGCGATCCGAAAAACGGCGTTTGAGGCGATGGGCGGATTTGATGCGCAACGCTATCCGCAACCATCCATTGAAGACATTGAGTTAGGCCAACGATTGCGGCGCGCGGGCTACCGGATTCGGTTGGATCCACAGTTACAGGGCAAACATTTCAAGCGCTGGGGTGTGCGGTCTCTGTGGCGGGCGGATTTTTTCCAGCGCGCCTTGCCCTGGTCACAGTTGATTTTGGAGCGCGGTTGGTTTCAACCGGATTTGAATTTGCAACTGCGTCATCGCGTTAGCGTCGGGCTCGTATGGCTGCTGCCCGTTGCGCTCGCTGTCACGAGGCTATCGCCGTGGTCATGGCTGGGCGTGTCCGCAACCGTCTCCTCGCTGGTTTTGCTGAATGGCGACGTGTACGCGTTTTTCTCGCGGAAACGTGGGGTGGGGTTCATGTTGCGGGCAATCATATGCCACTGGCTCTACTACGGGTATTGCGGGCTAGCCTACGCTTGGAAATGGCTTGAGTTCCAGCAACGCCGTTTTCATCCTGCCCGCTCATGAAACGGCAGGACGGTCGCACCCCCGGCGCTTTGCGCCCGGTACGCATTGTGCCGAACTTCGTCGAGACGGCTGCCGGCTCGGCCCTCATCGAGATGGGACGCACCCGTGTCATTTGTGCGGCGTCGGTGGAGGAAAGCGTGCCACGTTGGATGAAGGAGCAAAAGGTCAGCGGTGGGTGGGTCACGGCAGAGTACTCAATGTTGCCGTATTCTACCGCTCCACGGAAAGCGCGCGAAATGAGCCGTGGTTACCCCGAAGGTCGCACGCAGGAAATTCAGCGACTCATCGGGCGCGCCATGCGGGCGGTGGTGGATCTGGAGAAACTCGGCGCGCGCACGCTCTGGGTGGATTGCGACGTGTTGCAGGCCGACGGCGGAACACGAACTGCCGCCATCACTGGTGGGTATGTGGCGCTGGCTCTGGCGGTGCGCAAACTCCGACGCGATGGAGCGTTGGGGGAGTCACCACTGAAAACTTCGGTAGCCGCGGTCAGTGTGGGGGTGGATCGTGGACGCGTGTTGTTGGATTTGTGCTACGAGGAGGACGCCCGTGCGGAGGTGGACATGAACGTCGTGATGACCGGCGATGGGCGACTCGTTGAGGTACAAGCGAGCGGTGAAGAAGCTACGTTCACGGCGGAGCAAATGCAAACCATGTTACGACTCGCGGCGCGCGGCATTCGCCGACTGTCCCGCTTGCAACAGGCTGCTCTTCGTCACGCCTAGTCGTTACGAACGAGCGCGTCGCACCTTGCACGGCAGCCGGTAGGGCCCTATAGTCGGCGTCGCATGCAATCCCGATTGATTTCTCTAAAGGAAGCTGCGGCACGGTTGCGATTGACCGAACGCGTCGTGGCGCGTCTTGCGCAGAAAGGTGAGTTGCGCGGCATCAAAGAGGGCGCGACCTGGTCTTTGGAACACGAGTCCGTGGAGGAATGGCTTCAACGCCAGGCCAACTCCACTAAGCCGGTAACGGCGCAAACGCTGTCGCCCGAGGCCACCGGCATCCCCGAAGCGCCTACGATCCAGCGCGCCATGTCGCCGTTGCGGATGAACTTCAATTTGATGGCCCAGGACCGGGACGGTGTCTTGCGCGAGCTAACCGCTCTGGTGGTGCCGCCAGCAGAGAAACGATTGTTCAACGCGTTGTTCAAAGCCCTCAAAGCGCGCGAGGACATGTGCACCACCTGCGTCAACGAAGGCATCGCCATCCCGCACTCGCGCAACGCCATCGTCGGTCTCGTCGACGAGCCGGTCATCGCCTACGGACGTCATCGGTCCGGGATCGAGTTTGGTGCATTCGACGGTAAACCCGTACGCCACTTTTTCCTCTTGTGCGCGCCCAACGTGCGGCATCACCTGCAACTGTTGGCTCGGCTGTCCCGCATCCTTCACAACGCCGACTTTCGGCGGCGCCTCGACGAAACGCGCAACGCGGAGGAGTTGCTGGCGTTGATTAAGGAATTCGAGCCTACACCCTAACATGTCGTTTCCCCAAACGCGCTTGCGTCGCCTCCGTGTTACCCCGGCAGTGCGCGCATTGGTGCGCGAGACGGACGTCCATTCCGCGCGGCTATTGCAACCACTGTTCGTGCGCCACGGACGTCGCCTCCGTCGGCCCATCGCTTCGATGCCGGGACAGTTTCAGCTTTCTGTGGATGAATTGCTCAAGGAAGCCACTGCGCTGCGCGAGGTAGGAGTGCCGGGCGTGTTGCTATTCGGCATACCGGATCGCAAGGACGACCGGGCCAGCGGCGCGTATGATCCCAAGGGCATCGTGCCCACCGCCGTGCGCGCACTCAAACGCGAGCTGCCCGACCTACTGGTCATTTGCGACGTGTGTTTGTGCGAGTACACAAGTCACGGACACTGCGGCGTTGTCCGACGGGGAAACATCGCCAACGATCCCACGCTCAAACTGCTCGCACGCGCGGCCGTCGTTTACGCCGATGCCGGTGCCGACTTCGTTGCGCCGAGCGACATGATGGACGGGCGCGTCGGTGCCATTCGTGCGGCGCTCGATCGTGCCGGTTTCCACCAGACCGGCATCCTAAGCTATGCCGCCAAATTCGCCTCGGCCTTCTACGGTCCGTTCCGTGAAGCCGCCGAAAACGCACCCCGGTTCGGCGATCGACGCGCCTATCAAATGGACGCCGCCAACCGCCGCGAAGCGTTGCGTGAAGTTGCCCTCGACGTTGAAGAAGGCGCCGACATCGTGATGGTGAAACCGGCGTTGGCATATCTCGACGTGATTCACGCCGTACGCGAACGGTTTGACGTGCCCGTGGCTGCTTACAATGTCAGCGGCGAATACGCGATGGTGAAAGCCGCCGCCACGCAAAGTTGGCTGGATGAGAAAACCGTCGCCCTTGAAATCCTCACGGCCATCCACCGTGCCGGCGCGGACATCATTTTCACCTACTGGGCCCGCGAAGCCACCGGCTGGCTCCGAACCGAGCCTCGCCCCCGGCCTCCCGACAAGTCGTAAATCCCGATACCAACCGACACTCTTCCTCAACGCTTCCTAGGCGATGGTCGAGCATCTTTGAGGGGCACGGTTTGTCCGGTTGGCTCGACCAACGTGCGGGCAAATTCGTGAGAGCCGTTTTGGGTTGCCTCGCGCACCCTCGACGCCTAAACGACGTGTGTGAACGAACCACTCGGGCCAGTCATGGTCGCGGAGCCGGCCGGCATTTGCGGAAACAGGCGTACGTTTCACGCGATCCTTCGCCACGGTGCGGGCGTGGTGGATGCCGCGTTCGCCCTGGTGTGGTGCGTTGAGTCTGAACGCCGGGAGGAGCTACCCGAGCGATGAGTTTCCCGAAAAATTTTTTGTGGGGTGCGGCCACCGCAGCGTATCAGGTGGAAGGCGCGGTCAACGAGGACGGTCGCGGTCGCACGGTGTGGGATTTGTTTTGCGAGCGACCCGGTGCGGTGTGGAGCGGGCACAACGGCGCGGTGGCATCGGATCATTACCATCGCTGGCGTGAGGACGTGGCATTGATGCGGCAGTTGGGTTTGCGCGCCTACCGGTTTTCCATCGCGTGGTCGCGGGTGTTGCCCGAGGGCACCGGGCGGGTCAACCTCAAGGGGCTGGCATTCTACGACCGGCTGGTGGACGCGCTGTTGGCGGCGCACATCGAACCGTTCATTACATTATTCCACTGGGATTACCCGGCCGAGCTGTACTACCGGGGCGGTTGGCTCAACCGCGACAGCGCCGACTGGTTCGCCGACTATGCCGCCGTCGTCGCCCGAAAACTGGGCGACCAGGTGCGTCACTGGCTCACGCTGAACGAACCTCAATGTTTCATCGGCCTCGGACATCAGGACGGCATCCACGCTCCCGGTTTGAAGTTGGGTTGGACCGAAGTGCTCCGCGCAGCGCATCACACGTTGCTGGCGCATGGGCGGGGCGTGCAGGCATTGCGCGCGCATTGTCGAGCCAGACCGCGAATCGGTTGGGCACCGGTCGGCATGGTGAAACTACCGGCTTCAAACCGCGCCAGCGATGTGCGGGCCGCGCGTGAGGCCACGTTTGCCGTCCGCTCCGGTAGTCTTTGGAACAACACGTGGTGGATGGACCCTGTTTATCTCGGCCGGTATCCCGCCGATGGATGGAAAGCCTACGCGCCCTACACGCCCCCGGTGCGCGACGGCGACCTCAAAACCATCCACAGCCCGCTCGATTTCTTCGCATTCAATATTTACCACGGCGATTTTGTCCGTGCCGGTCAGCCCGAACCGCTGCGCTGGCCCGAAGGAAATCCGCTGACGTTGTTTTACTGGCCGGTGACCCCGCCATGTTTGTATTGGGCGGTACGATTTTTTGCGGAACGCTACCGGCTGCCGATCATTATCACTGAGAACGGTATGTCGGGCGTGGACTGGGTCGCGGAGGACGGTCGCGTACATGATCCGCAACGAATTGATTTTACGCGCCGCTACCTGCGCGAACTGCGCCGCGCCATCGCCGAGGGCGTGGATGTGCGTGGTTACTTTCATTGGACGTTGCTCGACAATTTCGAGTGGGCCGAAGGCTACCGGCAACGATTCGGTCTGATTCACGTGGATTACCCCACCGGTCGTCGCACGCCCAAGGATTCCTTCCACTGGTACCGACAAATCATCGCCACCAACGGCGACGCGCTGGATACCGACCCCAAAACCTTGTTTCATTAGGTGAGCCATGCCAGACATCTATACACCTCGACCGGACATCGTGAAAAAAGTGCTCGAGGATGCCGGCTTGGAAGCGCGCGTAACCCCCACCATCCTCACCAACCGACCGGCGGACATCACCTACCGGTTTCGCGGCAAAGACTACTACGCAGAGCTGTATGTCCATGACTTCGCCGCCGTACCGGCCCGCTCGGTGTTTCCCGAACCCACCTCGCTGGGTGTCGGAATTCTTCTCGGTATGATCGCCACCGTGGCGATTTTCTGGCGGCGGTTGCGCGCTCAGCGCAGGTAATCGAGCAACGACAAATTCAACAACCGCGTGCCGCTGAGCAATGCGGCCTGATAGGCGGTTTGCGCCTGATTCAGTCTCGTGACGACCTCTGCCAAATCCGCATCGGCCTGAGCGGAAATTAGTTTCTCCAATGACGCTTCCCGGGTTCCCGCCAACTCCGCGGCCGTGTCCATGTGCGCTGTCAACGCACTGACCGATGCCACCTGGGCCACGACGTTTTGCTCGGCGCGTTGCAACGCGGGAAACACCGTGCTCTGAATGGCGACCACGTTGCCGGCGCGCAATTCATTCTGCAACGCAATCAGGCTCGCGAACAAATCCGCGCCCGTTCGCGAATCGGCCGCCACGCCCGCCGGACCGCTTCCGCTGGTGTTGACGCCCACGGGCAGGATCTCCAGCGTCACCTGTTCCGCAATCTCGAAACTCGGCACGTTCGTGTTGCCCTGATAGGTGACGCTCTGGATCGTGCCGTCGCCGTTTTCCGTGATGACAAAGGGCGGTTGATCGGTCCGCGTGCCGCCAAACAAAAAATCACCCTGATGCTGCGTGTTGAGGGCCTGCACCGCCTGCCGAATCAACTGCGTCACCTCGGCCGCAAACACCGCCAATTCCTGACTCGATCGTCCCCCACCGGCCAACGTGGCAATTTCGCCCGCGCGCGTCATGATTCGTTGCAAACCGCGCAACGCATTGTACCCGGTGGTCGCGCGCTCTTTCAGTCGCGCGACATTCACCCGATACTGCGCCACGGCGCGTGCCTCGTCCTGCAACTGCAGGATGCGCCGCATGGCCGCGGGGTCGTCGGCGGGGTTTTGCACGCGCAACCCGCTGGCGGCCTGTTGTTGCAAGCGCATCTGGTGCCAACCCAATCGCGCGAACTGTGCGATCAACGCGTCGGGAAACATGTTGGCTGTTACCCGTTGCATACCGTCATCTCCTCACTCAGCGTATCCGCACCAAATCCTCCAGCAACTCATCAATCACCGTCATCAATCGCGCCGACGCCTGATAGGCTCGTTGGTACGCGGTGAGCGCCACCATCTCCTCATCGAGCGACACGCCGCTAATTGAGGAGCGTTGCTGACGGAGCATCTCGCCGATGAGTTGCTGATCGCGCACGCGGTTGTTCGCCATGGCCAACTCCTGACCCAGCGTGGTGACGGTTCGGTGAAAACTCTCCGCAAACGTCTGGTTCCCCAACGCGGCATGGCGTTGCTGCGCCAACTGAGCCAGTTGCAACACCACGGCGTTGTTGCCCGGCTCGCCCGGCGCGTTGCTGGCCTGCACCCGGGCCGGGTCCGTCACCAACACACTGTTGACCGCGATGCTGGCGGCGTCCGCCCCCGTGAAAAACGCCGCACCGGTTGTCCCATTCAATCCAAAGCCGGTACTGTGGATCGCGTTGACCTCCTGAATCAGTGTGGCCGCCAACAAATCCAAATTCGCGCGCAACTGCGCCAGCGCACCGTCCCGCACCGCGATCACACCGGCCAGGCTACCGGCTCGCAGATTGAGCGGGGTGCCGGCCGTGGCGGCCCGCACCAACAATTGACCGCCACCGGCATCGTACACCTCCAGCGAATCCACGCGCATGCGGTCTGAGACCATCAGCACGCCGTCCACCACTATGTTGATCGCGCCATTGTTCTGCGGCACCGACGTGAAATCCACGTAACGGCCCAGCTCCTCCAACTTCTGCTGTCGCAAATCGCGTAAGTCGTTGGCGGCTGCGCCGCTGTTTAACTCCATCACCACGATCTCATCGTTGAGCTGCGCAATATCGCTGAGCAGTTGGTTCGCAACCCGGACATCCGCCTGCAATGTCTCGTTCTGCATCTGGCTGGCGGTTTGTAACCGCGCGGCGATTTGGTTGAACTGACTGGCCAGCGTACCGGCTTTCAGCATCAACACCTGTCGCTCCGCCAACGAGGACGGTTGCAGCGACAAACTTTGAAATGCGCGGAACAACTCTGCCAGACCCTCCGCCAAACCGGTCGTCGTGCTGGCGTCCGCGTTGCCGACGCGTTGCACGGTTTGACCGAGACCGGCCTGCGCAAACTCCAATGCCAGTTGATGCGCCTCCCAGTAGGCGGTCAGACCGGTTTCGACGACCACCTGCCGATCTACCAATGCATGGCGTATCTGCTGGATCGCCACCGCCTGCGCACCGGTACCCAACGGTCCGATGGGGGACTGCACCGGATCGGTCGTTGCGATGTTCAACCGCTGTCGCGCGTACGCGGGGTTGTTGACGTTGGCGAGGTTATGTCCCGTGACGGCAATACCGGCCTGTTGGGTTTGCAACGAGCGCGCCGCCATGCCCAGCGTACCGAACAACCCCGTGCTCATGCGCGCACCTCACACAATCCTGCGCTCGGGCGCGAGGCCGTGTCGGCACAGCGGCCGTCGCTACCGTACGTCGGCCCCAAGGAAGCCGGTAACAGTGAAGCCATCATCCGTTGCATCCAGTCCACCGACCGACTCAGC
Organism: Verrucomicrobiia bacterium; assembly: GCA_025056465.1. Classification (GTDB taxonomy): domain Bacteria; phylum Verrucomicrobiota; class Verrucomicrobiia; order Palsa-1439; family Palsa-1439; genus JANWVU01. The sequence goes on from JANWVU010000032.1 coordinate 18,259, forward strand.
ATCAAATGGTTCAACCGCACGGTCTCCTGCGCCCGGCTCAGACATTGGTTGATCTGGTCGCGCAGCGATTCGACCAGTGCGCGCAACTCTGGCTCCAACCGTTGCACCGTCTCGGTCACGGTCGCATCCGGTGCCAGACCCAACGCGCCGCACAACGCGCGCTGGTGTTGCTGCCGTTGATGTCGCGCAACCTGAACCACCGCGGTCTGCGCGTTCAATGCGCCAACATTCTCGAGCAACCGGTCAGTGGCGTGTTCTCGGATTGCCTCCCGTTGCTGTTCCAGCAACGCCAAGAGCCCGCCGTACTGGGTCAGCTCCTCGCGCAGGGCATTGATCCATTGTTGGACCAGCTCATTCATGAGCATGCTCCAAAGCCGGTACCTCCCGATGCAATTGTGTTGCCAGCTCCCGCGCCAGACCCACGCCACCCTGCCGGCTGATGGCTTCGGCCAGGTGCGCCACCGTGAGGTCGCGGTACACATCGGCTGCAAATGAATCCTGATTCAAAGCCGAGCGGATGACCGGTTTGTATGCGTCGCGCAAGATCTGTCGCAGCAAGACCGCTTCAAACAACCGTGTGGCCTCGGCCACCTTTTGTTCCTCGGTCAATGCCGTGGTCGTTGCCAAGCGGTCGAGCGGCACCTGGGCTGAGATACCGGGAATGTTCAGGCTCATCGGATGATCAACTCCGCTTGCAGGGCACCGGCTTGTTTGAGTGCCTGGAAAATGGCCATCATGTCGCGCGGGGTTACCCCCAACGCATTCAACGCCGCTGCCACCTGCTCGACCGTCGGTAATTCCGGCAATGGCACCAACGCGCCGCGTGTTTCGTTGACCGTGGTTTCTGTGCGCGGCACCACAACGGTCGTACCGGACTCGTTGAACGGGTTGGGCTGCGACACGTCGAGCGTGGAAGCAATGTTGATGGTGAGATTGCCGTGCGCCACGGCGCAACTGCCAATCCGAATCCGCGATGTGGCGACAATCGTGCCGGTTCGTTCGTTGATGATGACGCGAGCTGGCGTATCCGGTACCACCTCGATCATCTCCAAGTGCGCGATGAACTCCACCACGCTGTGTTCCGCGCCGGCAGGGATGCGCACGCGCACCGAGGTGGAATCCATCGCCATGGCCGACTCAGGGAATTTCTCGTTGATCGCTGCGGCCACCCGCGCCGCCGAGGTAAAGTCCGGTTCGCGCAGCAACAACTCGATGTGATCGTTGCGCACAATGGTAGCCGGTATCTCG
>JANWVU010000033.1 GCA_025056465.1 Verrucomicrobiia bacterium
GTTCGGCCATTTGCCGCAAAACGGGGATACGATTCGCAATGTTGGCTTTTTGCTCGGACAGGATGGTGTCGGCTTTCCGAGTTTGGCCGGTGAAAAACGCCATCAGCATGATATCGAGGTCCTCTAACGCCTCGCGGGAAACGGAGAGGGAATGGACGTGGATTTTGTCCCCCGGTCCAAATTCAAAAAAACGTAAGCCCCCATACGCCGCGATATACTGATCCTGAACGCCGATCGGTTTTCCGAGGATGTTGATTTCGATCTCGCACGCTTCGCGGGCCAGTTGCTCTGCGGTGGGGGTGACGCCGACGAAATGGTACAACGCGTTGAGCACGCCCACGGTGACGCTGCTAGAGGACCCAAGCCCGGAGCCTTCGGCCGGTATGTCCGAAAGAAACGAAATCTCAACGGCACGATCCACGCCCACCTTGCGCATCGCTTCCCGTACGAGGGCGTGCTCGATTTGATCTACCGAGTCTACGATCTCTTTTTTCGACCAGTTGACATAGATTTTGTCGTCGAACCGCTCCTTGACGATGCAATAGACGTATTTGTCAATCGCCGTGCTGACCACGCACCCGCCATGTTGCCGGTAGAAGTCCGGAAAATCGGTGCCCCCGCCGGCGAAGGAAATCCGCAATGGCGTTTGGGTGATGATCACGAAACTCTCTCGATTAACTCGCGGGCGATTTCCACCCGCGCTCCGCGTGCCAGCGTATCCAGTAGGATAACGACTCGCTCTTTGTCGCTCAGTTCGCGTTCGAAAATGCCCTGTAAACCTTGCAGCGGCCCCGCTTGGATCTCGACGACTTCACCGGGACGCAACGGCGTGGGCGGTAACTCAATCACATCGGCGGTGGCATGCTCGCGAATAAGCGCGATGATTTGGTCATCGACAATCGCCGGCTTACCGCCGAAAGAGACAATGTTACTAACGCCCGTTGCGTAACGAACCAGTCGGTGTTGCTTGGAAAAATCAAATCGCGCAAAAATGTAGCCGGGGAATAGCGGTCCGATTACCCAGCGTCGCACGCGGCGGATCGTCCGCCGTCGTTTTAGTTTGGGATAGTACGTCTCCACTCCCTCGCGATCGAGGCTTTGTTGAGCGAGGCTCTCTTGACGTGGCTTGGTGTGGATGGCAAACCAGTTCATGAGGCGGAAGAGCGGAAGAATTGGCGGACGCAGTCCACAACGTAAGCCAACTGTTCTTCCTTCAACTCTGGGTAAATTGGCAGCGCGAGCGTCTCGCGTGCGGCGGCTTCCGCTTCCGGAAAGTCACCCTGCCGGTAGCCGAGGTCGGCAAAGCATTTTTGGAGATGTAACGGGACGGGATAATAGATTTCTGTGCCGATGCCGGCGGCTTTCAGGAACGCCTGCAACTCATCGCGGCGTTTCGTGCGAATTATGTACTGGTTGTAGATGTGGTGCCGAACGGCGGCGGGTCGTTGTAGGGGGAGGTCCGCAAACGCGCGATCGTAAAACGCCGCGTTGCGTTGTCGGCCTGCCGTCCATGCGTCGAGGTATTTGAATTTTACATTGAGCACAGCCGCTTGCAGTGCGTCGAGGCGGAAGTTGCCGCCGACAAGCTGGTGGTAATATTTCGGTTTGCTCCCGTGCACGCGCAACACGCGCACGCGCTCGGCAAGCGTTGCGTCGTTGGTCACCACCATTCCACCGTCGCCGAAGCCTCCGAGGTTTTTGCTGGGGAAGAACGAAAAGCAGCCGACAGTACCCATTGAGCCGGCACGTTTGCCATCGTACTGGGCGCCGATAGCTTGTGCTGCATCTTCGATGACCGGCAACTGGTGTCGTCGCGCAACGTCGAGGATGGAGTCCATGTCGGCACACTGGCCAAACAGGTGGACCGGAATGATGGCGCGGGTGCGGGAGGTGATGGCGCGCTCGATGAGCGCGGGATTGATGTTGTAAGTTTTTGGTTCGATGTCCACGAAAACCGGGCGGGCACCGAGGCGCGCAATCACACCGGCTGTCGCAAAGAAACTGTAGGGCGTCGTAATCACCTCGTCGCCGGGTTTGACCTCGATGGCCATCAGCGCGACCAGCAAGGCATCGGTGCCCGAGGACACGCCGATGCCGTGAGCGCAACCGGAGTACGCGGCGACGTTTTGTTCCAATTTTTCAACCTCAGGTCCTAGAATGAAATGTTGGGATTCGCAAACCTCATCGAGGGCCTTGCGCACCTCCTCGCGGATGGTGGCGTACTGGGCTTTCAGATCAAGCAGGGGCACTTGCACAACGTCCTCTAAGCGATGGGCCGGACGCATTGACCGTCCTTTCGGTATTTCGCGCCGCAGGCAGCGCACGTGGCGTCACTTCCGTCAAAATGGAGCCGAACACCGCATTTGCAGACCCATCCTACGACCCGCGCCGGGTTGCCGACTGCGAGTGCGTAATCGGGCACGTCTTTGGTGACGACCGCCCCAGCACCGATGAAACTGTATGTGCCAATCGTGTGGCCGCACACGATGGTGGCGTTGGCTCCGATGGTAGCGCCTTTCTTGACCAAAGTCGGTTTTAGCTCATGCATGCGAGCAATGCCGCTGCGAGGATTATTGACGTTGGTGAAGACCATCGAGGGGCCACAGAAGACTTCATCCTCGAGTGTGACACCTTGATATACCGAAACGTTGTTTTGGATTTTCACCCTGTCACCAACGGTCACGTTTGGGCCGATGACAACGTTTTGGCCGATGTTGCAGTTTTTGCCGATCTTGCTGCCCTTTAGAACATGCGAAAAATGCCAAATTTTCGTTCCGTCGCCAATGTCGCACGGCTCGTCGATGTACGCGGATTCGTGAACAAAATAGCCTTTGGAGGATGCAGCGTTTACGAGTGGGACTGGAGAGCCGCCCCGGTCAAGGGACTTCTGGCAAGCCTCCAAAACGCTAAGAACCGCCAAGCCTTCTCGCCCATCGGTGAGCGGCGGTTTTCGGGTGGCGATCGATTCGAGAAAATGTTGGCACTCCAATTTGAGCGGCTCGTCTGCCGCGACGGCGATGGGTTCGGCCTCTGCTTTTTTTGCGACGGGTTTGCGATGGATCCACTCCACTTGGTGAGCATAGGCGACGAGTTTGTCCGTGGGAGCCGCATCGTCGAAGACGACCATTTTCCGGTCCCCCACCACAACGAGTCGCTGATCCTTGTACGGATGCAACCAGCTCACAAAGATGTGGCCGCGCACACCGCTAGCGAAACTCAACGTGGTCATGGTTACATCCGGCACGTTGTGGTGCAGATAATTGCCTCCCTGCGCACAAACCGTTGTCGGAAACTCTTCCAAAAGCATCAGGATCACTGAGATGTCGTGCGGTGCAAAGCTCCACAAGATGTTCTCTTCGGTGCGGATTTTACCGATGTTGAGCCGGTTCGAATAAACGTATTGGATCTTGCCGAGGTCACCGTTGTCTATCAGCTCTTTAAGTTTTCGAACCGCTGGATGATACTGCAGCACGTGTCCCACCATCAGAATTCGCTGATGTTTTGCTGCCAGCTCCACCAGCTCAGCGCCCTGGTCGCGCCGCAACGCCATCGGTTTCTCTACAAACACGTCCTTATTTGCCTCGAGAGCTTTCTTTGCCAACGAGTAATGGGTCGCTGCCGGCGTCGCGATGACCACTGCATGGATCGCGTCGTTAATGAGCACGCGGTCGAAATCATTCGTAGCGGAGACGTTTGGATAGGCCTTGCTGTGCTTCGCGAGCGAAACTTCATCGGAATCGCAGATGCATTCCAAGGCCCCAAGTGAATGAAAGTTACGAACCAAGTTTTGGCCCCAGTATCCGGCACCGACGACTGCAACGCGAGGCACCGTTGTCATTTCCCGTCCTGGTTTGACTGTATGCGGGCAAGCTGCCGCCATGACGGTGCATTCGCCATCGGCAAACGCCCGCCTGCGCAACCGCCATTTGCGGCGTACGGCATATGATGTTGCGTCGCCCCGCCCGGGGACGACTCACACGACGCCCCTACAGCAGATGTTCGAGCAGGGAACTGCCGAGCACGCTGTTGAGTTTGTCGTGAAACTTTTTGGCGCGTTTCAAGCGCGCCGCCAACAACGCCAACTCCTCGTTTGCTTCTCCGTTGTGGCTGGCTTGCGCGGCCTTCAACGATTCCTCGATTTTAGCCAGTTGCGTGCCCGCAGTGCTCAGTTTCTTGCGAATCACGTCGAGCACCCCGTTTCGCATGATGGCACCGAAATCAGTCTCAGCCTCGTAAAAATCTCGTCGGTCGCCCTTGACCCACACTCGTTTGACCGCACCCCACCCCGCTAGTTGACGAACTGCTGTGCTGACGCTGGCTTTGCTGACGCCAAGCTCGTCCACGATTTCATCGAGACAGATGGGACGCGGGCTGAGGTAAAGCAACGCGTAGATTTGGCCGATAATGCGGCCCATGCCGAGCGATTGGGTGGTGTTGCCACCGGCCTCGATAAAGGCACGCCGTGATTCGGCAAAGGCTTCGGGCAGCGTTCGTGAAGGCATGGCCTTTCGTTCAGTCTACACTGAACAAATCTAATAAGAGCCGCGCCCCTGTCAAGCCCACACCACCTGCCCTTTGCGCTAGTTTTTTTGAACCGTTCTTGCTACTCATACGTCCAAATCCTCGGTGACGAAAAAACCTCAAAACCATAAGGAGACAACGATGAACAAGTTTGTCGCTTCCGTCGCAGTTCTGGCTTTGGCCGCCGCCACAACCGCTTTTGCGGGACCGGGCTGTTGTGCAGCAGGCAAAGCCAAGTCCGACGCCAAAGCTTCCGCCGATGCCAAATGGGGCAGTTGCGGCGCAATGTTGTCCAAGCTCGACCTAACTCCTGAGCAGAAAGCGAAGGTCGAAGCCTTGGCTGCCCAGTGCGAAAAGGAGAAATGTTCGGACACGGCCAAGGCCAATTATGCAAAAGGTTTGGAGCAAATTCTGACCGCCGAGCAAATTGCTCGCTGCAAAGAGCTTTGCGCCAAAGAGGGTAAAGGAGCTTGCCTGATGGCGCAGACCGCTAAGAAGTAACTTACTCTAATTGTTTCATCACACCCCGGTGGGTTCGCCTGCCGGGGTGTTTTTGTGTCCAAAAAATTTGGTGCCGTCGGAGGGAGTCGAACCCACACGGTGTTTGAGCACCACTGGATTTTGAGTCCAGCGCGTCTGCCAATTCCGCCACGACGGCACCGACTGGCGTGGAAAATACCGACCCGGTGCTGAGGACGCAACGGGTTTTCTCAACCCGGCTGCCACCCGCTCTGCTCGTATTCGCGTAAACTTCGCGGGGGCCCGAGGATTTCGCGTGCCAGCACCAAGCTGCGCAGCGTTTGCCGGTCGCGCAAGACACCGGCCCAAAGTTTGGCGCGGTCCGAGCGGCGCGGTGGTTCAACCGCGGCCACCGGCGGCGTTGGGGCGACTGCAACGGTTTGAGACGGTTCGGCAAACTCGCGCAGCGACGGTGCCGGCTCGGCGCGCGGGGGCGGCGGCGTGACGGGTGGAGCAGTGGGCTGAACCGGTGGTGGCACGCGCTGGCGCTGTGGTTGACGCGCGTGCGGCGGACGTTTGGGACGAGGCGGCTTTGGTTGGGGCGGCGGTGGCTCGGTCTCGGCGGGTGATTGGCGGCTGGCTTCGGCAAGTTTTTCGAAGCCCTTGGTGATCGCCATGATCACCACGATGATCAGCCAAATCCAAAATTCCATGACCAGCAATCTCCCGCGCGAGCCGAGGACGATTACTTGGTTTTACCCGGCCCCGATTCCCCACCGGCGATGGACTGGCGCATGCTGGTGTCAGCCTGAATGTTTTGCAGCCGGTAGTAATCCATGATGCCAAGCCGACCGGCGCGGAACGCTTCTGCAATCGCCAGCGGCACTTGTGCCTCGGCTTCGACAAGTTTCGCTCGCATCTCCTCGACACGCGCACGCATCTCCTGTTCCTGTGCCACAGCCAACGCGCGGCGCGTTTCCGCAGCGGCTTGCGCGATTTGTTTGTTGGCCTCCGCCTGCTCGGCTTGAAGGCGGGCACCTACATTGTCGCCGACATCCACGTCAGCGATGTCAATGGACAAAATCTCGAACGCCGTACCGGCATCCAGACCGCGCTCGAGGACGCGTTTGGAAATGCTGTCGGGATTTTCTAGGACGTCTTTGTATGTTTCGGCGGAGCCAATGGTCGAGACGATGCCTTCCCCGATTCGCGCCACAATGGTTTCCTCGGTGGCGCCGCCAACGAAACGGTCGAGATTCGTGCGCACTGTCACCCGCGCTTTCGCTTTGACCTGAATGCCGTCCTTGGCCACCGCGTCAATGGTCTGTTTGCCACTGGCGGGGTTGGGACAATCAATGACCTTTGGATTGACGCTGGTCATCACGGCCTCGAAAACGCTTTTACCGGATTGATGGGTAGCGAGATCAATGGCAGCGGCGCGATTGAAGTCGAGATTCAAATTGGCTTTATCGGCGGCAATCAACGCCCGCACCACCTGGTTGACATCACCACCGGCCAGATAGTGTGCTTCCAACTGGTCGGTGGTCAGCGGCAAACCGGCTTTGATTGCGGTGATGCGGCTTTGCACAATGAGGCCGATGGGCACCCGCCGCAATTTCATGCTCAACAAATTCAGAAAGGTGACCGGCGCGCCGCTCATGCGGGCCTGAATCCAGATATTGATGAAGGAGATGATGACGAAGAACAACACCAACGCGGCGGCGAGCAGAATAATGCCCAGCGCCATCAGGATAAGTTGACCCATGACTCGACTAGCCTCCTTATTCAGGTTTTACGCACGATGATTTGGTTTTCGTGAATGCCCACCACTTCGACCATGCTACCGGCCTCGATCATACCCGACTCCGCCCGAACGTCCACCCGTTTCCCGTCAATAATCGCCACACCGGTGGGACGCAATACCGTATGCGCAACGCCCTTGTGCCCCACGAGACTTTGAGAGTCGAGTGGTGGAGCGTGCTTGGCCGTGTGAGCGTTCGATAAAATCATTTTTTTCCCCAAGCGGGTTTGGGGCACGTAGCGAATCGAAAAATAACCTGCGGCGATTGCCGCCACCAACTCCACCGCGCCCAATACCAATGTCGCTCGCCATCCGTGATTTTTCCAACAAATCCCAAGCGAGACCAACAGCAACACCGATCCGATGCTACCGAGCACAAATCCCGGCAGGTAAAAATCCATCGCGATCAGAATCAACCCCGCCAACACCAGCAACGTCAAAATCATCCACTCGCTCATTCCCGCCTCACGCCGTCGTCACCACCACCTTGCTGCCGTGCACCTCCACCACGCGCACGGCGGCGCCTTTCTCGATCATATCGCCGGTACTGACCACATCCACCAACTGTCCATCAAATCGAGCCTTACCGGCTGGCCGCAGGACAGTTTCCGCCACTCCCACGCTACCGGGTGCTGGTCGCGGCACGGCCGCCGCCGCCACGTAACCTTGCTCCGCCGCCGTCGCCGCGGCCAACTCCATTTTCCGAAACACGCTTGTTTTGGGCAGAAATCTCCCGAGCAAAACCATGACAAACACCGAACCGATAAAAGTCCACGCCACCGTCAAAATCGGCACCTTCAAATCCGGCAGGGTCGGCACAGGTGGCCCACCGGGGAATCGCTCCGTCATCCCCAAAATCAACGCGATCAGAATCGCGCACACACCGAGAAACCCGGCAACACCGAAGCCCGGCAGCACAAACACCTCAATCAGCAACAGCAGTACGCCGATGATGAAAATCACGATTTCCTCCATCCCGGCAAGACCCGCGATGAAGTTGCCGATGAAATACAAACTGAACGCGATGACGGCGACCACCGTTGGCACTCCGATGCCGGGCGTCTTCATCTCCAGATAAATCGCCACGAACCCAATTAACATCAGCAAGGGCCCGATCATCGTCAGCCACCGCCCCACCACCTCGAAGCCGGTAGGCTTGATCTCCAACACTGTTGCCCCGGCCCAACCGTTGCTTGCCAATAACGCGGTCACGTTGGCCACCGTGCCCAGCGACAACAACGGTTTCGGCGGATCCCCGTACGGTCGCGCCGCTTCCTCGTTCGTCAACGTCAACAGCTTGCCCTTCTCTGAAATCACCTTCCCATCCAAAACCAGCTCACGATCTGCATCCACCATTGCCTCGAACACATCGGGATTGTGTCCCTTCATTTGCGCCGTCGAGCGCACCATCGCCCGAACCGCCGAGCTGAGTTTTTCCTCCAACGCTTTCGGCATCTCGGCGGGGCCCGAACCCGGCACCAACATGATCGGCGTCGCCGCGCCGATGACGCTACCGGGTGCCATGTAAATCCGGTCGGTCGCCGCCGCAATAAACGCCCCGGCCGAATACGCTTTACCATTCACGAACGTCACAGTCGGCCGCGGACTTCGTTCCAACAAGCGCATCACTTTTTCCGTTTGGTTGACCAGCCCGCCGTTCGTGTCGAGATCAATCACAATACCGGCTGCCGAGGCCTTGTGCGCTTCCTGCAACCCGCGCCGAATCAAAAACACCGTATTATGCGTGATGTCCTCGTGCACCTGAATCACGCACACGGTGTTGGTAGCATTGTTGGCCCATCCTAGTGTACCGGCCGAGAACCAGACTGACACCGCCCCCACGATCGCCAGCGCCTTCATCCTGTTGTAACCCTTACCCAACCGGCGTTTTCCCGCAAGACGTCGGTGGCCGCGGCTGCGGACGCCTCACGGAATGACGCCGACCAGGTGCGGGTCCTCAAACTCATCCAGGATCGCAAGGCCTCGACCCGACAAATCATGCGGGTAGGCCACTTGTTGCGGCATCGGATCTCCAAACCTTGTGTCGCGCACAAAATACGCCATCGCGCCGTCGCCGCGCAATTTCATGTCGCCCGCTTTGAGCAACACCGTTCCCGATGCATCTTCGATCCACACCGAGTACACCTGACCGCGTGTCAACCCACTGGCACGCACCTCGAACACACATTGGCCGGTGGCGTTGTTGAACCGCGTCCGAATCGTGCCAGTGGCCTTGGGACTGAGTGGGATACCGGGCGGCAAGGAGAGATTGGCCCGTCGCGTGTAGTTCGAGATACCGGGCCGTTGCAAGAACTCCGGTATCGGCGCCCAGAGCACGGCGGACACCGTGCCGGTCACAGCGGGATCAAACAGGGGCACACCAGTCAGAATGTTCGTGCGACACAAAATGTTGGTCGTACCGGCGCTGATGTTGGTGACGCACCCAAACGTGTTGGTGATACTTACCAAGATATCCGGTCCCGGTCGCGCAATCACTAATTGCCGACCCCCCATGTCTGCCACATTCGCAAACCGCGCCAGCAACTCATCCGGAGCCTGACTCTGACCGCGCAACCGCCGTTGCCATTGACCTCGCCGCGCATTCGTGCGATCCAACGCCGCCACCGTAAACACAAAATCGTTTGTATTGAATTGGGGATTAGCGTTTGTGGTCACGTAAATACGAAACGATTCCGCCGCTAGTTGCCGAATCATCACATCAACGCTCTGCAACGACGGCGTCTGTCGCAAACGCGCATCGCCCACCGCACTGCGCTCATCATTTTCAGCGGTACGACGAAACTGCGTTGTCGCCGAAACCGTACCCTGCGAAAACGCTGTCGAACTAAACTCCACCAGCACGGCCAGCGTCCCTACGAACGTGAACCATTTTTTCATTTCGCTGCCTCCTTGTTAGGTTTGGCCGCAGTCTAAATCTTCAATCGGCCACCGCAAGCATGGAAAAAGCGTCCGCTTCACTGGGCGTGTCGCACCGGGTCATTGGCGAGGGCGCCGCATCGTGGTAGGGTGCCCGCAACATGGTCACGAAACGCGAACGAGTGTGTGTGGGAATGTCCGGTGGTGTGGACTCCAGTGTGGCCGCTTATCTGTTGTTGGAACAGGGCTACGAAGTCATCGGGCTGACCTTCCGCAATTGGCCGCAGGATTGCATCAGCCGCGCCGAAGACAAATGCTGCGGCCCGCAAGCGGTCACGGATGCGCGGATGGTGGCCCACCGGCTTGGCATCCCGCACTATGTTGTGGATGAAATCGCCGAGTTTCAGCGTGAAGTGATTGATTATTTTGTGGCCGAGTACCAGCGCGGCCGCACTCCCAACCCGTGCGTGGTATGCAACGAGAAAATTAAGTTTGGCTCGTTCTGGCGTCGGGCAGCGGAACTGGGCGCCACAAAAATCGCTACCGGCCACTACGCGCGGGTCGAACCCGGTAACCCACCCCGTCTGTTTCGCGGGCGTGACCCGCGCAAAGACCAGTCTTATTTTCTGTTCAGTCTGCGGCCCGAACAACTGGCGCGCGCGTTGTTCCCGCTCGGCGAGATGTCCAAAGAGGAAACGCGCGCCATCGCGCGCAAACTCGGTTTGAAGACGCAGGATAAGGTCGAGAGTCAGGAAATTTGCTTCGTGCCCGACAAGGACTACGTTCGGTTTTTGCGGGAAGGCGCAAAGATTGCCGACCGGCCCGGTGAGATTGTCACGCGCGATGGCCAGGTGCTCGGTCAGCATCCCGGTATCCATTACTTCACCATCGGCCAACGCGAAGGGCTACGACTCGGCGGCCAGCGCGAGCCGCGATACGTCATGGCTTTAGATGCCGAAGCCAACCGGGTGGTGGTGGGAAGCGCTGCGGAGTTGATGCGCGACCAATTTGAAATTGCCGACTGCCATTGGTTGGCCGAGCCGACCGGCGAGGTCACAGTCAAAATCCGTTACAACCATCCCGGCTGCGCGGCGGAAGTGAGACGGCTCGACGAGACACGCGCGCGGGTGCACCTCCGTGAGCCGCAGCGCGCCATCACCCCCGGTCAGGCAGCGGTGGTTTATCGCGGCGACGAAGTGCTCGGAGGCGGGTGGATTTGCTGAGTCGGCTCGTCCAATGCGTCGGTGTGCTGGTAATCGTTGCGATCATTGCTGCGACGCCGGCAGGCCACGCGCAGAGCACGGAGTTGGATCTGCAGGCGTTGTTGGGTGCGGTGGACTGGACTGCATTGGGCGAGTTGGACCGACAGCAGATCGAGGCGTTGTGTCGGCAAATCCAGCAGCAGTTGCAAGGCGAGTACGTGGTGGATTTGGCGGCGTTGCGCCCCATGGCGGAGCTGGCGTTGCCCATCCTCGAATCCATACCGGAAGCGCGGCCCCTTGCTGCGTGGTTGCGACCGCGCTTGGATTTTCTGGAGGCGGCCGAGGAGTGGAAGTTCCGCATTCATCCTCCGCTCGAGTTAGCTCCGCCCCGTGTGTTGCCACCCATTAACCCTGACCCTGCATGGGAACGCGAGGTGTGGACACGCAAGTTGGAACAGCGACCGCTGCCAGCCCGCGCACAGCACTGGGTGCCGGTGCTCCAACCGGTTTTTGCGCGACACGGGTTGCCGAGCGAGCTGGTGTGGTTGGCGGAGGTGGAATCGGGTTTTGACCCGCACGCCGTGAGTCCGGCCGGCGCAGCCGGCTTGTATCAACTGATGCCGGCGACCGCGCGGTGGCTGGGGCTGTCGCTCGAACCGCACGATGAACGATTCAACCCCCATCGCAACGCCGACGCCGCGGCGCGGTATCTCCGCTACCTGTACGGGCGATTTGGAGACTGGCGGTTGGCATTGGCCGCGTACAACGCCGGGGAAGGGCGCGTGCGGCGCTTGCTCCACGCGCATCAGGCGCGAACGTTCGACGCCATCGCACCGCGCCTACCGGCCGAGACGCAAATGTATGTTCCCAAGGTCGAGGCCACTCTACGAAAACGGGCCGGGTTTCGCCTTCCCGGCGCTCAAGAAAACACTATTTCTGCCGATTGACCTATTGCGTAATGCCGAAGCGCCGCGTATGTTTTGACAGGCACGGCCATGAGATCGAAGGTACCCGAATATGCCGTGGGCGAGCTGGTGATTTACCGCAAGGCCAAAGCATCGCCACATCCCGGCCCGCGCGCGACCGATATCCGACCCTCCGAGCAAGGCGAGGATTACCTCTACGAGGTGGACAAGTTCTGGCGCGTGGTGGACTTACCGGATCCCGAACACGTGACCTGCGTGACGCGCACCGGCAAGCTTCATGTGATTCTGCGGGACGATCCGTGTTTGCGCAAAGCCTCGTGGTGGGAACGCTGGCGCTATCGTGAGCGATTCCCCAAACCCGAGTTGCTGGCCGCTGTTGGCGTGTCGCATCACTGACACCACGCACCCCAGCGCATGCTGAGGTCGGACTTGGCGATGCTCATGTACATCGCGGTGTCGGTGGGAGGCACCGATTGCTGAATCCATAGAAACTTGTACACGGGGATTTTTTGCTCGAACACCACCAGCCAGCAATCCGTCCGTTCCTCAATCAACATCGGATTCGGCCAATACAACTTTTCCAACTGCGGCCGACTCTGGAAATGCCACTCCGCAATATCGCGAATCTGAACGATGGCCGAAGTGGGCGAGGGATGCGCGACGTTTTGAACCACGCGCAAGGGCGGTTGTGGTTTGGCGTATCCGACAATCCGTCCGAACGTAGGGGTCAACAACACCAATGCACCGTACCCAAGCGCGGCCCCCGCCACGCCGATACCGGCCGCTGCAACAACACGTCGGAGCACCTTCACAGCTTCATCCTACCGCACCAATGGCTTCGGTGCGATAGCCAGTGCCCTTGGATGCACTCCACTCCCGCGTGTGCCTGAAAAGCTGACCCGGTGCGGGCTTGCAAAGCAGGGGGGCCGACCTATTATCGCGCGCATGTTCAGCGGAGTGTTTACGGCGCTGGTGACCCCTTTCACGCGGTCGGGCGCGGTGGATGAAGCGCGGTTGCGGGACCTGGTTGAGTCGCAAATCGCTGCCGGGGTAGATGGATTGGTGCCCTGTGGCACGACGGGTGAATCACCGACGCTATCGCATGCGGAGCACAATCACGTCGTGGAACTGGTGGTGAAATTTGCTGCCAAACGCTGCCGTGTGATCGCGGGTACCGGCTCCAACTGCACCGACGAGGCCATCGCCATGACGCGCCACGCGCGCGACGTGGGAGCCGATGCATCCTTGCAAGTGGCGCCCTACTACAACAAACCAACGCAGGCCGGTCTGTATGCGCATTTTGTGGCGATTGCTGACGCGATACCGGAGTTGCCGATGATCCTTTACAACATACCCGGTCGCTGCGGAGTGGACATCGCCAACGAAACCATCGCTCGCTTGCGTCGCGACCGACCCCGGCAGGTTGTCGGCCTGAAAGAGGCCACCGGCAACGTGGACCGCGTCAGCCAATTGCGAATGTTGGTGGACGATGAGTTCTGCATTTTGTCGGGCGACGATGCACTCACGTTGCCGATGATGGTGGTGGGCGCGCGTGGCGTCATCAGCGTCGCATCCAACGTTGCCCCCCGCGAGATGGGCGAGCTGGTCGGCTCGGCGTTGCGCGGCGACTATGCGACCGCGGCCAAGCATCACGCGCGGTTATACCCGTTGTTCAAGGATTTGTTCATCGAAACGAATCCCGGCCCTGTGAAAGCGGCGCTGGCGATGCGCGGGCAGATTGAAGAGGTCTACCGGCTGCCGCTCGTGCCGATGGCCGAGAGCAACCGCAAACAACTGCAACAAACGCTGCAACGGTTGGGATTGTTGAAATGAAACCGGTGCGGGTCGTCATCAGCGGAAGCCGCGGACGCATGGGGCAGACGCTGGCCAAATGTTTGCCGACCGAACCCGGTATGGAGCTGGTGGGCGGAGTGGATTTGGGTGATGACCTGGCGTCCGTGTTGCCGGCGGCAGATGTGTTGATTGAGTTTGCCCTACCGGAAGCCACTTTGCCGAACGCACGGTTGTGTGCGCAACATCGCAAAGCGATGGTCATCGGTACCACCGGCCACACCGCCGCGCAACGTGACCAAATTCGTGCGGCAATCGCCGAGCTGCCGGTGGTCTGGACCGGTAACTTCAGCACGGGCGTCAACACGTTGTTCTGGCTGACGCGGCGCGTAGCGGAGATTGTCGGACGCGATTGGAACGTCGAGATTGTGGAAACCCACCACACCGCAAAGAAAGATGCGCCCAGCGGCACGGCGCGACAGTTGCAGGCGATTGTTGCCGCTGTGCGCGGCGCGGAACCACCGGCCCACGCGTTGCGGATTGGCGATGTGGTCGGCGATCACACCGTCACGTTTGGCACGGTGGGCGAGCGGTTGGAGCTGACGCATCGCGCCAATAGCCGCGAAATTTTTGCGCGGGGCGCATTGCGCGCGGCGCGTTGGGTGGTCCAGCAACCGCCCGGTCTGTACGACATGCAGGACGTGCTCGGTCTGAAGTAAACACCCGGGCGGACAGGCCACCGGCGTGGCGGTTGAACCTTGTCTTCCCTGCCGAGGAGTTGCGTGGGCGAAAAACAGACAATGCGGGTGGCGTTGGGTCTGGGTTCCAACCAGGGCGACCGGCTTGCGCAACTGCAGCGGGCGCGCGCGTTTTTGGTGGGTTTGTCGCACGAGCAATGGCATCGGTGCGCACCCCTGTATGAGACGGAGCCGGTAGGGTGTCCTGCCGGGTCGGAGCCGTTTTTCAATACGGTGGTGGAGATTGAATTTGCGGGGGCGGCGCGGACGTTGTTGCGCAAAATCAAGGCGTATGAGCAGGCGCGAGGGCGCGATTTGAATGCGCCACGTAATGCTCCGCGGCCGATTGATATTGATATTTTGTTTTTTGGTGACCTGGAGATTTGCGAGAAGGATTTGATCGTGCCGCATCCGCGGTTGGCGGAGCGAAGATTTGTGTTGGTGCCGCTCGCGACGTTGGAACCGCACCGCATCATCAAGGGCACCGGGCGCACGGTGCAACAGTTGTTGCGCGAGTTGCCGGCGGGTGGGCCGTTCGTTAGGTTTGTGCAGCAGGAGTGGTGAAAATCACGATTCACGAGTTGCGGCAGATGAAGCAGCGCGGCGAGAAAATCGTCGCGTTGACGGCGTACGATTTTTTCACGGCCCGCATCATGGATGAGGTGGGGATTCATTTGATTTTGGTGGGCGACTCGGTGGGCATGGCGGTGCTGGGTTATGAGAACACGTTGCGGGTAACGATGGAGGAGATGCTGCATCACACGCGGGCGGTGGCGCGCGCCAAACCCCAGGCGTTGGTGGTGGCGGACATGCCATTCCTAAGTTACGCAACCGTAGAGCAGGCGTTGCAGAATGCGGGTCGGCTCATTCAAGCGGGGGCCGAGGCGGTGAAGCTGGAAGGCGGGGTCACGGTGGCGCCACAGGTACGGGCGTTGGTGGCGGCGGGCATACCGGTCTTGGGACACATTGGGTTGTTGCCCCAGTCGATTTTGGAGACCGGTGGGTACAAAGTTCAGGGACGCACGGAAGCATCGGTGCGAGCGTTACAAGACGATGCGCTGGCGCTCGTGGAAGCCGGGGTGTTTGGGTTGGTGTTGGAGGGCATCGTCAGCTCCGTGGCGGGTGCCATCACGCGCGCGGTGCCGGTGCCCACGATTGGGATCGGAGCCGGCAGGGATTGTGACGGTCAGATTCTCGTTAGCAACGATATGCTAGGTTTGTTTACGTGGTTTACTCCCAAACACGCCAAGCGGTATGCCAATCTGGCCGAGGAGATGCGGCGTGCATTCGCCGCCTACAAAAAAGAAGTTTCCGACGGCACGTTTCCCGGTTATGAGCACGCATTTCGTTGAAGTGGGAGCAGGTGGTGCGGCAGGACTTGGGACGGCGCTGGCAGATTTTTGGCGTGGTCATTCGGGACCGATGAGCAAGGGCATCAAGGCGAGCACGCCGTAAATCAATCCGATCAGCAGGGCCACGCCGAGCAGAATCCAGAGGGCGCGTTGGATTTGTTTTCGCATCCAACAGAGGTCCACGAAAATTCGCCATGCCTGTGTGAACTCGCGGTCGAGATCGAGGCGCGAATGCTCTTCGTCGGTGAGCATGCCCTGCAACCAACCGTCGAACCCGATTTTGCTGCCGAGCAGGATGTGCTCGGACATCCAGCGGGTGAGGAAATCTTCTTTCATGTCGCGCGGGGTGCGGCGGTGATGGCGCACGAAAGCCGGTAGGCGGCGTTGAAAGTCAGCAATCAGCGCGCTAACGCGGTCGTTTTTCATGCGGGGGCGAACTCAAAGCGCACCCCCTGCAATCGGCGTTGCAATTCGCCGATGACACGTCGTTCCTCGGCCTCGCCAGTCGCGGTGAACGTCACGGAAAATCGCAGGTATGGTCCGGCGTCGTCCCACGGAACGGTGGAGATGAGTTTTTCGGTGATGAGCCATTGGGATGCATCCTCGGCCGTACGGAATTGGACCCGCTGGCCGGTCGGTAGGATGGCGGCTGCCGGCGCCCGCACGTACAGGAAAAACGAACCGCGTGGTTTGACCGCATCGAACCCGAGCTGCCGCAGGGCGGCAACCAACAAGTCCATTCGGCGAGAGTATTTCGCGGCGATTTGGCGGGTGATTTCGGGGTGACGCAAGGTCGCGGCGGCGGCTTTTTGGATAGCGAGGAACTGACCGCTGTCGGTGTTGTCCTTGCAATCGCCATAGGCGCGCACGAGCAAGGGGTTGCCGGCAACGAAACCGAGACGCCAGCCGGTCATGTTGAACGCCTTGCTCATGGAGTGCAATTCGACGGCGCAGTCTTTGGCGCCCGGCACGGACAGAATGGAGAGCGGTTGACCGTCGAACACCAACGCTGCATAGGCGGCATCGGAGATGATCACGAGGCGGTGACGCAATGCGAAGTCCACTGCGCGCCGATAAAACTCCGGTGTGGCGCTGGCCCCGGTGGGATTATTGGGATAGTTGAGGACCAGGACTTTGGCGCGGCGCAACACGTCGGCCGGTATGCTGTCGAGGTCGGGTAAGAATTGATTCGCAGCCGTCAACGGCAGGTTGTGGACCACGCCCCCGTACCACTTCGCATGGGTCCCGAAGACCGGATACCCAGGCACGGTCATCAGCACTACGTCACCGGGATTGATGAGCGCGGCCGGTAGGATGGATAACGCGGCTTTGCTACCGATGCTGTGGATGATTTCCGTCTGCGGATCGAGGCCGGTCACGCCGAAGACGCGTTCCATCCACTCCGCCGCCGCCTCGCGAAACTCCATTCCACCATTATCGGCATACCCGCGATTTTCGGGTTTGGCCGCTTCTTCCTGCAGCGTGCGCACGGTGATGGGGAACGCCATTTCATCGGGCTCGCCAACGCCCATGTCAATCAGCTCCACGTTGGGGTGGGCGGCTTGCGCGGCGCGCTTGGCGCGTTTGATTTTCTCGAATTTGTAAATTGCGGTGCATTTCCCGTACTGCGCGCCGCCGATGCGTTCGGCGAAAAGCTGCTGGATGTAGGATTCGGTCATGACGAGATGATATGACGGGAAAGCGCCCGGGTTGTCAACCGAACCCGGTACAGCCGCCACGCGGACCGCGGGGCTGGCGCGCGAGTTTGCCAAGACCGATACGAAGACGGACAAGCGCCGCGTCGGCCATTTGACCATCAGGAAAAATTTTGGGACGAACTGCGCGCGTGAGGGTCATGGTGGGATTGCAGGATTGAGTTGGTGTGGGCGGGTGGTAGTGTTTGCGGCACGCACTGGTCTCACGACGGAGCGGTACGGCGCCATGATTCGTGCAACGGACATCTCAATTCGGTTGAAGCTGACCGTGTTGGTTGCGTTGGTGGTGGTGGTGTTGGCGGGCGGGTTGAGTTTGGTCAGCTACATCTTTGCGCGGCGGATTCTGAGCGAGCAAATCGAGGAGCGGCTGGAGGTCGTGGCGTCGGACCGCCGGCAATTGTTGCGATCACATTTGCAACGGCACAAGGAACGCGTGGAGAGTGCCGCGGCGCGGTTGGGCGTTGCGTTGCTGAATACGGAGGCGGACGGCGAGGCGCTGACGGCGGAGTTGGTGCAGGCGTTGCGCGTTGAGCGGCTGACGACGTCAGGTGAGGTGCAGGCGATCTGGTTGTGGGATGAGGAGGGTCGGGTGTTGGCGGTGGAGCCGGCGGATTTGGGCGAGGAGCCGGCAGGATCCATTCCCGGGATTCGAACCACGGTGTTGACGGCGCCGAAACGGTCGGGATTTCGCTACACGCTGGAGGTGGCCGCGCCGGTGGTGGGTCGGCAGGGCCGCGGCTGGGGTTTGGGAATGCGAGTGGAGGTGACCGCGTTGATGTTGGCGTTGTCGGACCCGGTGGGGTTGGGTGAGACGGGCGAGGTGCGGTTGGTGGTGCCAAGTGCGCGCGGGTGGCGGTTTGTGGTGCCGGATCGGTTGGGTCGTCCGATCCCCGATGTGCGCCGTGATCGCGATGCGTCCTGGCGCGGTATTTTGGGTGAGGCGGAAACGGTCGGCACCACACGCGACGATCGAGGAGTTAGTGTTCTGGCGGCGTATTTACCGATGCCGGAGTTGGGCTGGGGAGTTTTGGCGAAGATGGACGCTCAGGAGGCGTACGCGCCGATTGCGTGGTTGCGGCAGATGTTTATCGCGGTGGAGACAACGGTGTTCGTGTTGGGGGTGCTGGCCGCGTTTTTCGTGGGCCGACGGGTGAGCCGTCCGATTCAACAGTTGGCCGCGGCGGCGCGGGACTTGGCGGGTGGCAAAATGACGCCATTGCCCGAGGTGGGCGGCAGCGCGGAAGTGGCGGCGTTGGGAAGGGCGTTTGGGCAGATGGCGGAGGAGGTGGCGCACGCGCAGGCAGCGTTGGAGCAACGGGTGCGGGAGCGCACGGCGGCGTTGGAGCAAGCGAACGAGGCGTTGCAGAGAGAAATCGCCGAACGCCGGCGGGCTGAGGAAAATTTGCGGCAGCAGCAGATGTTGTTGCAGAGCCTCATGGACAACATCCCCGACTGTATTTATTTCAAGGATGAACACTCCCGGTTCATCAAGGTGAATCGCGCGTTCGGCAAGTGGTGTGGCGTGTCGCCGGATGAGGTGGTGGGCAAGACGGATTTTCACATTTTCACGGCGGAGCATGCGCAGCAGGCGTTTGATGACGAGAAGGAAGTGATGCGCACCGGCCAGCCGCTGATCGCCAAAGAGGAGAAGGAAACCTGGCCCGACGGTCGCATCACATGGGTGTCGAGCACGAAGTTGCCGTTGCGGGACGCGGACGGGCGAATCATCGGGACGTTTGGAGTCTCGCGGGACATCACAGCGCGCAAGTTGGCCGAGCTGCGATTGGAACGGTATGCGAAGGCGCTGGCGCAGCGCACGATGCAAACGCAGGAGGATCTGGCGTTGGCGCGCGAGATTCAGGTGGCGTTTTTGCCGCGGAATTTGCCGAATGAATCGGACCGCGTGCGGGTGGCGTACGAGTACCGACCCGCCTCCACGCTGGGAGGAGATTTTTTCGATGTGTGGCGCGTAGGTGAGCGGTCATGGG
>JANWVU010000034.1 GCA_025056465.1 Verrucomicrobiia bacterium
TACCATTCCACCCTGTAGGTGTCAACGAACCCGTGTCAGACTTGGGGGGAGCGAGATGTAGTTGTGCAGCGGTTGATTGAGGGGAACCGTCTGTTATCATGCGGCGAGTGATGCTTTCCCGAAGCGAGTGGTGGCCGGTCGAGTTGGCGGTGCTCGCCTCGGTGCTGCTGCATGTCGCGGTCTTGACCGCGTACCAGTACCGGGAGCACCTGCCACTCGTGCGCGCGCTCCGTGCTGTATTGTCGTCGCCCGCGCGCTCTGCCATCCTTGCCACCAACCCCCGCATAGTCTCGCCCGTGATCCGATTCGTACCGGCGGAGACGGCCGAAGTCTCCGAGCCAACGCGCGCAGCGCCTCACCGGCCACACATTTTTGTGGAAACCGACGAGCAGCAACCCGCCGCGACAGAATCGCCGCAAGAGACACCCTTTTATTCCGACCGCGCCACGCTGGCTGCCAACCCCGAGAATCCCACCGGGGTGGAGGGTCAACTCCCGTATCTCGATGGCTCGGACGAACGGTTGTGGAGCACCGCTGATGTCACCGTGCCTCGGGCCGGTCAAGTTCGCGCGGTGCCGCCGCGTGCCGCACGGACCCAACCCGGAGGGGCTGCAGATGAGCAATCTGCGGCAGAAACAACCAGCCCACCGATTACGTCGCCTGCGACGACCCCGGCTTCGCCACCAATAGCCGAGCGCGGGCAACAGGTGGCGGGTGTGTCCGAGGTGACGCGCTTCATGGAGGCGCGGCGCGCCGAGCAGGAACAAAAACGCGAGCAAATCCGCCAATGGTCGCGCATGGGCCCGGGCACTGAGTCGGCACGCGACGGAGTTCGTGCGTTTGAATCCGATGTTGACCCCGGGGCGGTGGCAGTGACACCTCCGGTCGGCTCGGCGGACGGTCGCACGTTGGCCGCGCGCAAATCGCGGTTGGTCGCAGCCGGTGTCAGCCGGCAAGGCGTGGCGGCGTTCAATGTGGCCGCCAGCCCCTTCGGCGCGTACGACAAACGACTCATTCAAGCCGTCCAAAGCCGGTGGTACGCGTTGATCGAACGGTACGGGCTGTATGAACGAGCCGGTCAGGTCACCCTCCGATTTGAGTTGTGGGAGGATGGTCGCGTGGCCAATCTTGAGCGCAAAGCCAACACCGCAGGGGAGATGTTGGCGTTGATTTGTGAAAAGGCCATCACCGACTCGGCACCGTTCGATCCGCTGCCGGAATCGTTACGGGTGTTGCTGGCTGGTGAACCGCGCGAGGTAAATTTCACGTTTTATTATTGAGGGCGCTCACACGATTCGGGCGCGTAACAGGGAGGGAATCAGAGCTTGATGTTGGCGATATTGCCGGATTGGTTTTTCAAGGGCGGCGTTGTGATGTGGCCGTTGCTGGCCTGCTCCATCGCCGCCGTGGCCATCATCCTGGAACGCGCCTGGGCGTTGCAACGCAAACGCGTCATTAGCGCACCGCTGGTGGACGCGTTGCAAAAACAACCCCGGCCAGCCGATTTGACAGAACGCCTACGCCACCTCGCCGAACCGGACCGCACGGTGCTCGGGGCGTTGGCTCGCACAGCCCTGTCTCACTCGTGGCTGACGAAATCGGAAAATCTGGAAGCCGTGCAAGCCATGGCTCGGCAACAAATGGGCCGCATGGAACGCGGCCTGACCACGCTGGCGTTGGTGGTCGAGCTGGGGCCGTTGCTCGGTTTGTTGGGTGCGGTGTCCGGTATGGTGCGGGTATTTGGCGACATCGCTCGGCACGGATTGGCCGACCCGCAACTGATTTCGGGAGGCATCTCCGAGGCATTGATCGCCACCTTCACCGGTCTGGCCATCTCGATACCGGCCCTGGTGGCCTACATGTATTTGCGCCGACGCATTGATCTGTTGGCCTTGGAGATGGAACGGCACATGGACGAGTTGTTGAAACACCTGTATCACCGGTCCGACTAGCCATGCGCATCTTCGATGTCTCCGCGCGCACGACTTACGTGCCCAAAATCCGCATCATCAACCTCGTGGACATCCTGTTTGTGCTGGTGCTGTTTTTGGTGGCCACCACCACATTCCGCTCTGAGCAACCGGCAGCAGTCAAAGTCACGCTACCGGAAGCGAAAACCGCCGAGCAACTCGGCCGCGAAAAAATTGCGCGCGTCGTTGTCAGCATTAGCGCCGATAACCGCATGTACCTCGATGGTCGTCCCATTGAACCGGCGGCGTTGGAAGCGGCCTTGAAACGCGCCCGCGAACAACACGCCGATGTGCAGCTCCAACTCTCCGCCGACCGGCAGGCCAGCTACGGCAGCGTGGTGGCGGTGGTGGACGCCGCGCGCGCCGCCGGTATCCACAACCTCACCGCTTTCACTCGCAAACCCGAGCCATAACCACCGCCGATGTTTCCATGAGAGATCGAGTTTTCACACCGGTGGATCAAACCGGGTCGCAACTTTCGGGAAGGCAGCGGACAACCGACCGGTAAACTAGAATAGGCCGGTGATTTCGCCGCGGTCGTTGACGTCAATGGCTTCGGCGGCCGGTATCTTGGGCAGGCCGGGCATGGTCATGATGTCGCCACACAACACCACGACAAACTCGGCACCAGCGCTGAGTCGGACGTCGCGGATGGGCACGTCGAAGTTTTTCGGGCGACCCAGCAGCGCGGGGTCGGTGGACAGGGAGTATTGCGTTTTGGCCATGCAGACCGGCAGGCGACCGAATCCCGATTCCTCCAGCTCTTTAAATTTCTGCCGCACTTTGGCGTCGGCCATTATGTCGTTGGCGCCATAGATGTTTTGCGCCACGGCACGCACTTTGTTCCACAACGTCATTTCGTTAGTGTAAAGGAACTGGAATTTGTCGGCCGGTGAGCTTTGGATCTGCTCGACGACCGCACGGGCCAGTTGCTCGGCACCGGCACCGCCTTCGGACCAGTGGTTGGCAGGACAGACCCGCACGCCAAGTGACCGGCATCGTTG
Source organism: Verrucomicrobiia bacterium (assembly GCA_025056465.1). GTDB lineage: Bacteria > Verrucomicrobiota > Verrucomicrobiia > Palsa-1439 > Palsa-1439 > JANWVU01. Next base: position 2,975 of record JANWVU010000034.1, read on the forward strand.
TTCGATGATGTTCCACTCCTCGCGTGAGTCGGTGACGAATTGATTGATGGCCACGACGGGTTGCAGGTTGAACAGGCGGATGTTTTCGATGTGTTTTTCGAGATTGGCCATGCCTTTTTCCACGGCTGCCGGGTTGGGCTCGGCGAGATCGGTTTTCGCGACACCGCCGTGCATTTTGAGGGCGCGCACCGTGGCCACAATGACCACGGCGTCTGGTCGCAAGCCGTGTTGCCGGCATTTGATGTTGAGAAACTTTTCTGCGCCGAGGTCGGCCCCAAAGCCAGCTTCGGTGACAACGTAGGGAGCGAGCCGCAACGCGAGTTTGGTGGCGAGGATGCTGTTGCAACCATGGGCGATGTTGGCGAACGGACCGCCGTGGACGAAGGCCGGATTGTTCTCCAGTGTTTGGACCAGGTTGGGTTTGAGGGCTTCTTTCAACAATGCGGTCATCGCACCGTGGGCTTTAAGGTCGGCGGCGGTGACGGGTTGACGGTTGCGGTTGTAGGCTACGATCATGCGGCCCAACCGGTCGCGTAATTCTGCGAGGGATTCGGACAGGCAAAACACCGCCATGACTTCGGAGGCGACCGTGATGTCGAAACCGCTTTCGCGCGGGATGCCGTTACCGGCACCGCCCAGTCCGATGACGATTTGGCGCAGGGCACGGTCGTTCATGTCCACGGCGCGTCGCCAGACGATGCGGTGCAAATCAACATCCAGGCGGTTGCCCTGCATCAGGTGATTGTCGAGCATTGCAGCGAGCAGGTTGTTGGCGGCGCCGATGGCGTGGAAGTCGCCGGTGAAATGCAGGTTGATCTCGTCCATGGGCGCCACCTGGGCATACCCGCCGCCAGTGGCGCCGCCTTTGACGCCAAAACACGGCCCGAGCGATGGTTCGCGCAAGCAAATGATCGTGCGATGGCCGATGCGATTGAGCGCGTCGCCAAGACCAATTGTGGTGGTGGTTTTGCCTTCGCCTGCCGGGGTGGGATTGATGGCGGTAACGAGGATGAGTTTGCCCGAGGGGTTTCCCGCACAGTGCCGGTAGAAGTCCAACGACACTTTGGCCTTGTACCGGCCATAACATTCCAGTGCCTCCTCGGGGATACCGGCGCGACGCGCGATTTCGGTTACCGGCAACAATCGCGCCGCGCGCGCGATTTCGATATCGGCAGGCATTGTCATGGTGTTTTCTCCTCGGCGCGTTGGGGTTTAGGCGTAGTACTCTTGCACGCGCATGATCACGTCGAAGCCCTCAAGCTTCAGGCAATCCAGCAAGCATTGCATGGCGGGATGGTCCGCTGGCAGCAGCTCATATTTGCGTTTCACCGAGCCGATGATGTGGTCGAGCCCCAACGGCATCGCCAACGTCAGGAAGGCGCTCTCGAGCGGTCCCTTTGTGGGCGAGCCGTCGCCGCGTTTGGGCGGCAGCATCACGGTGAAGTTGCTCAAACCCACCGACCGATGCACCCCGGCAAAAAACGGATCGGCATGCATTTGCTGCAACGATTCCATCAAGCGGCGGAACTGTCCCTCGGAATCCGCGCCAATCGGTGCAATGCCGGGATCAATGATGCAATCGTCATTGGTGAACCCGTGCCGGTGAGCCTCGGCCAACAACGCCCGCGCGGTGGCAACCGTCTCGGCAGCGGTGTGGTTGGGTTGACCGACACCGTTTTCGTTGCGTTCTGTGACGAGCAAAATGGGACGGAATCGCATGATTTTTTTTAGCTCAAACATGCGCAAGCGCAGCGGGGAGATGGAGTTGAGAATCGGCACACGCCCACCGGCTCGTTGCAGGTCGTAAGCGCGCAACGCCGCTTCTGCCATGACCGGATCGGGTGTGTCTATCGAGAGCGGTTTGGTGGTGACGGATTGAACCTGGCGCACGATCTCGGCAAGGAACTCGGGCGGGCGTTTACCGACGTTGACATCAATGTAGTGCGCACCGCCCTTGTCCTGCATACGAGCCAGTTCCTTGATGCCTTCAATGTCATTGGCTTCGTAGAGTCGGTGGGTGGACGGCACCGAGTCGTTGATCGTTTCGCCAATCAGAGTCAGACCGGGCAAGCTCATGTAGGTTTCTCCTTTTCTTGGTCCGTTTTGGGTTTGGGCGTCGGCGGGGCGGTTTTCGTGGCTGCTTGATGATCGCGATGTCGGTAGAAATTGGCCCAGGATGACGTGCCCTCGAGCGACGCATTGTAAAACACCGCCGGGCCGTCCAACATGTGTTCGTGCTCACCGTAGTACTTCAACCGCTCATATGCCCGCGCCCACAGACACTCTTTGTCGTCCAATTCACAACGGCCATCATGCGAACCGCCGCACGGCCCGTTGCGCGCCGCTTTGGAGCACGCGCGGCGTGGACAGAGATAGGCAGTCTCTGGCAGCGAACAATCACCACAATCTCGGCAGCCGAAGCCCAGCTCTTTCGACACGCGCTCAATCCGGTACAACGCGCGTAACGCGAGTTGATCGTTGTTTTTTTCCAAGCGCTCGTAGATTTTTTCCAGCGCCGGATACAAACCCTTACCGGGTTCAAACGCGGCACGGTGCACCTGGCGCGCAAGCCGGTAACCGAGGGTTACGTTGGGCGGCGAACTGCGCAGCGAGGCCGCGTATTGCGGATTGAGTCGCGTGATGTCGCCCAGACCGGTTTCGGGGTCGGCCTCAAACAGGTAGAATTCGTCGGGCTGCGGAAACTGGATTTCGCGCGCAAAGGCTTTCCAGTCGTTCGGCGCGAATTTTTCCGCCATTTCGATGATCTGGAAAAACGCATCGGCCTTGGCGACGCCGCCGATGTAGCCGGCAGCGAATCCGAACCCTTTGAACACCGCGAGCTGTTTGGCGGCCAGCTCGTAGAAAAACGCGCGGCCCTTGTCATGCCCGGTCGCGTATTTCTCCGCCAGATCCAGCAATTTGTCGCTCACAACACAGCCGGGGATTTTGTTGTCGTGAAACAAGCGCGCAACCGTGCGGTTCAACACATAAACGTTGCCTATGATGGGCACGCGGACTTGTGCCCACTGCAGAAACAATTTGATCTCGTAAAACTTCCGCATGTCGTATCCGAGCTGCGAAATCACCCAGTGCGCGCCGCAATGGATCTTGCGCGCCAGCTTGAAATACTGCGGCATCAATTCGCGCTCGTGCCGTTTGAACGGCGACACCGCGCATCCGATGAAAAACTTCGTTGCCGGCAATCGTTCCGTTTTCCCACCGGGTCGCGGGACCTCCATTCCCTCGTTCATCGCGTGCAACAACGCAATGAGACTCACGGAATCGAGGTCGAATACCGGTCGGGCCAGCCCGCCGTAACCCTCCACAGGGTAATCCCCGGTCAGTGCGAGAATGTGGTCGAACCCCTCCGCCGCGTACCGCCACGCGGCCGACTCCAGCCCGTTTCGATTTAGGTCCTTGCACGTTAGATGAATCACCACGCGCCGTCGTTCTTCGGCCAGCCGGTTGGCCAGCCAGTCCGCCGGCAACATCGGGTGCCCACCGGGATTATCGGTGATGGAGACCCACGCAATGCGAGGGTCTGCCAACAACTGCTCGCCCAACCCAACCAGTCGGTTCGATTCGTCGTCGCGCGGTACACCCCGTGTGGTCACCAGCTCGGCGCCATACGCGAAGCCGCCGCTGGTGATGGCCTCGCGAAAACTCGGTCGCGTATTGTTCATGCTGACTCGACCATAGGCGTGGAGGGGCTGGATTGACAATCCGGTGGGCTTGCGAAAACATACACACTATTGACCAGCCGCCATGGCGACGATGGACAAATTCCTGTTGGGCGCTTCTGGCATTGCCGCGTACCCACCGGGAGCAACCTTCGGCCCGAGGCTCTTATTTGATTTTGAATTCCTTTGGATTATAACGGGTTCCGCAAAATGCCAGTTCGATGATCAAGTGATCGAAGCGCCTGCCGATACCGTTTTGCTAGGTCGGCCCGGTATCCGCGACCGGTACGACTGGGATACAAAAGAGCGCACGCTACTGGCGTTCTTCCATTTCAGCTTCGATTACTCGGAAGGCGACTGGCCGCCATTGCGCGATTGGCCCGTAAGCCGGCAGCTTCAGGGCGAAGACATCCTGCGCCCCTTGTTTCGCTACGTGATTGGTCTGGCGCGGTCCGAGGTGGCGGAAAAGGAACTTCTCATCGAGGCAGCGGTCTCGCTGATGCTTCGCAGTTTCATCACGGCTCGAAGCGGCGTGTTGTTGGAATCACACGGCGACCTACCGGAGCCGCTGCGGAGAGCGCTCGCGACCATTCGTGAGGCCGTAGCACACGACCCGGTACGCCCCCTGACACTGGACGATTTGGCGCGCGCGGCGCATGTCTCTGCGGAGTATCTCTGCCGCCTGTTCCGTCGGCATCTCAACCTTGGCCCACTTGAATGCGCCACGCTGGCGCGCTTGGAACGGGGCGCGTCGTTGTTGGTGCGCAGCAACCTGACCATCAAACAAATCGCCGACACGCTCGGCTTCAGCTCGCCGTATCATTTCTCGACGAAGTTTCACCAGGTCTATGGCGTCTCGCCGCGCGATTATCGCTGGTCCATGCAATCGGGTTTCATGATTACCGGCAACCCGGTCATTCAACATCTCCAACTGCACGTGCCCGCCGACGCAATCCGCGACCGCTAAACCCCGGTTGCCCCGCCGACCGGCGTCATATGGTCGCAACGCGCTTGGAGCCGGCGCGGCTGGGGGTTAGCCGTACGATTTGTGGAATTTGACCTTGGACTCGCGCGGTTCTGAAGCGCTACTGGCATCCGAGCTGGCGCCGGATGATTGTGCGGCTTCCGGTGTCCCGGCGGTTGGCGATGACGACTCTACCGGCGTGCGCGCTTCTTCCACGTACATCAGGCGCAGGTCGGTCAACGCGGTGCGTAACAGGCGCGACTCTTCCGCGTTGAGGTTACCGGCCGTTTTCCGCTCCAACATTTCCAATGTGTCGATAAACACGCGCGCGGCGTCCAGGTTGCGTTCCGCTTTGCCGGTGACCGGGTTGGCCAACTTACCCAACGCCATCATGGCCTGTGTCTGAAACAACGACACCAACTCGATGAACCGCAGCGTGTCTTCGCGTGACCCAATTGTGTCGCGTTGTACTTCCGGCATGGCTCCCTCACGGTTGCGATGGTCGAATCACCACCACGGCGTGCGGCTGGCCAATCAGGTACCGGCCGATGGCCCGCTCCATATCCGCCGTGGTGACAGCGCGGTAACGTTGCTCGGCGCTGCGATGAAAATCATAGCCAAGCCCGAGTAACTCGTCGAGCGCCACCGCCATCGCAAACTCGCCATTGTCCTGCCAACGAATGGCCTGCTGAGCCAGCACGGTGTTGCGCGCGCGATTCAACTCGGCCTCATCAAACCCGCTCTCCTGCAGCCGCGCCAGCTCCGCAAACAACTCGCGCTCGACCGTACCCACCTGTTCCGCGGTCGTCCCGGCGTAAAACGTCAGATAGCCAGTGCCGACTCCGAACTGCGAATACGCGCCCACGTAGTACACCAGCCCCAACTCGTCGCGGATGCGGCGAAACAATCGTGATCCCTGCCCCGACCATGCTTCCGTGAGCAATTCCAAAGCAAACCGGTCGGGATGCTCCACTCCGACAGTAGGAAAACCAACGAGCAACACGGTTTGCTCTTTGGGCAATGAATCCTCGCGCCGCACAATCTCGGTAAGCCGCTCCGCAGCGGGTGCCGCCGCGAGTGGCGCGTGAGCCGGTAGGCTGGCCAACCGGCGTTCGAGCTTCTCGCGCACGGCCTCGGCGTTCACGTCGCCGAAAATGCTCACCACGATGTTGTTGGCCACAACGCGTTGGCGATGAAACGCCAGCAGGTCGTCGCGGGTCAACGCCTGCACGGACGCGCGCGCGCCGTTGGGATGCAGCCGGTAAGGATGCGCGCGATAGAGCGCCTCGCGCAATCGTTGTTGCGCCACGCCCATGATGCGATCCTCCTCCGCCTTGATTTCCGCAAGCTGCAAGGCCCGTTCCCGCTCAAGTTCCGACGGCGGGAACGAGGGATTTTGCAACACATCCGCGACCACATCGAGCAACCGGTCGAGTTCTTCGGCAAGAATTTGGCCGCTCAGGCCGAAGCTGTTGTTGCCGGCAAAGTAGCTGAGTTGTCCGCCTACCGATTCAATTTCGGCGGCGATTTGCTCCGCGCTGCGCTGCCGGGTGCCTTTCAACAACAACCGCGCCATCAATTTGGTGATGCCGTTGTTGTGTTCCGTTTCCGAGAGCACGCCGCCGCTCAGCACGACTCGCAAATCCACCAACGGCAGACGCGAGTCGGGTCGCACCAACACGCGCACACCGTTGGGCAGTTCGAATCGGTGAACCGGTGGCGCCACAGCGGAGACCACCGGTGCAGTGGCCGTGGCGACATCGCTGGTCGGCCCCAACGTGCTAATGGTCAACGTGTGGGGTGCGAGATATTGGCGGGCAACTCGCTGGACATCGGCGGGAGTGACGCGGCGTAGATTCGCGAGATAGGTCTCTGAAAAATCGGGCTGACCGGTCAGCATCTCGCTGTTGCCGATATCGGCGGCCTGACCGCTCATGGTTTTGCGGCCGGCAAGATGCTGGCTGACGGAAATCTTGATGGCTTTGTCCACGTCGTCGGCGGAGACGTTTAGCTGGGCAACCTCATCCAGAATGGCCGCGATGGCGGCGTCGCGATGTTCGGGGTTGGTGCGTGCATGCACGATGAACAGACCGGGATCGCGCGGTGTCCAGGCACTGGCGGCGACGTGGTGCGCGAGACCGTCGCGTTCGACCAGCCGTTGATGCAGGCGGGCACTGCGTCCGTGGCCGAGTACGATTGCGAGCACATCCAGTGCGTACACGTCAGGATGCGTGATGGGAGGAATCGGCCAGGCGAGATGCACCTGAGTGAGTTGCACTGGCATTGTGTCGTCGCGGCGCCGGGGTGCCAGTTGCGGCGGTTCGGCCGGTACGATCACTGGAGGCACCGCACCCATGGGTTGGCTACCGGCCAACGTCTCCATGGCGGCGAACACTTCGGCAGCGGAAACATCGCCGACGACCACGAAGAACATGTTGTTCGGCACGTACCAGCGCCGGTAGTAGTTCCAGACATCGGCGCGGGTGGTGCGGTTGTAGATGTCCGGATACCCGATGACCGGATGCCGGTAAGGGTGCGTGGTGTAGGCGGTGTTCCAGAGCTGTCGCCATGCGCGGCGTTCGGGATGGTCGTTGTTCATCGCCATCTCGCGGAGGATGACTTGTTTTTCTTTTTCCAGTTCGTCTTCCGGGATGGTCGCGTTGAACATGCAGTCCACGAGGATTTCCAAGGCCACCCGCCAGTGCGCCGACGGTAGATCAATGTAATAGACCGTTTGTTCAAATGAGGTGTAGGCATTGATGTCGCCGCCGAGGTCTTCGATGGTGCGCGCAATCTCGCCAACGCCACGGGTTGTTGTGCCCTTGAACAACATGTGTTCGAGCACGTGCGACAAACCCGCGCCGAGCCATTCGCCTTCCGTGACACTACCGGCGCGCACCCATGCTTGTGCGGAGACCACGGGCGCACTGTGGTCTTCACGCACGAGAACGGTCAGGCCATTGGGCAGCACCTTTTTTTGAACCGGGGCCACCGCGTCCGCCGTGCTGCAACACAACCCCAGCCCCAACAGCCACGACAACCACAGGCGAGTCATGCCGGTTTGGATGTTCAAACCGGGCCGCTGCTCAATTTTTGTTTGTTGGCGGTGCGGCTGGGCGAGCTACCCGCGGGTCGGGCCGACGCCGTGGCGCGGTTTACGGGGCGAGCGTGTGGTTGGTACGGTTTGACGAATGCCTCATCGAAGTCGTACCCGCCCTTGAAATCGTCGCGGCTGTCCTGCTCCGTTTTGCCGAGGATACCGGCGTCCACCATGTTGAACACAATATCGGCAAAATCCTCGCACCGCTGGATGCCCCAATAATTCAGCACCGTTTTGGTCATCGGACCAAATTGCTGCAATCCGTACTGGCGCAACCCCTCGAGCAACTCCTGTCCCGTGACATGCCGGGTGCGCTGTTTGCCTTTGGCCCGAACCATCTTCAGCGTGAAATCCAGCGCCTCGCGCACGAATTGATAGGCGTCCCGGTCGTAACGTGGGTCTTTGCGTATGATTTCCTCGATGCGTTCGCAGAAGTTAATTTTTTCCATCGTGCACGCTCTCCCCTCGGACGGCGGGCGATTGCGCCAAAGTGCGCAGCCGCCATTCTTGCGCCACGTATCCCGCGATGAGCGCCGTGCTCAGCGCCACGATCAATCGTGCTTCTCGCGGTGTCAGCCGAAACATGTTCCACCAATTCGCTCGCCCAACCACTCATCCTACCGAGTGCGCGGGCGACGACAATTCAATTTTAGGAGCGCCCCATTGGCCGTCAACCCTCGCGCGTGGCCACCAGATTGACGAGCTTGCCGGGCACCACGATTTTCTTTTGCACCCGGCAACCGCGCAAAAACTCCTGCACGCGCGGCGACGCCAGAGCGCGCTGCTCAAGTTCCGTGGCCGATAGGTCAGCCGGTACGGTGAGTTTGTCGCGCACTCGACCGTTGACCTGCACAACGATCTCGACGGTATCTGCTCGCAACCATTGCGGATCGGCTTGTGGCCAACGCTCGTACGCCAACGACCCGGTGTGCCCCAATTTCTCCCACAATTCCTCCGCCAGATGCGGCGCATACGGCGCCAGCAACAATACAAACGGTTCCAGCACCGCGCGCGGGCGCGCAGGCTGCGTCGTGACCTCGTTCACAAAAATCATCATTTGGGCGATGGCCGTGTTGAAGTTGAGCGATTCGGTGTCCTCCGTCACTTTCTGGATCGTCTGGTGCAACACACGGAGCAACTGCGGCGTGGGCGGGGAATCATCCACCACCAATGTTCCGTCCTCGTCGCAATACAGGCGCCACAACCGACCCAGAAACCGATACACGCCTTCCAACCCCTGTGTGCTCCACGGCTTGGTTGCTTCCAGCGGTCCCATGAACATCTCATACATGCGGAATGCATCCGCGCCGTATTCCCGTACCACGTCATCGGGATTGATCACGTTGCCGCGTGACTTGGACATCTTTTGATTGTCCTCGCCGAGAATCATGCCCTGATTGACCAGCCGCAGGAACGGCTCCGGCGTGGAGACGTGACCGAGATCGTACAGCACTTTGTGCCAGAATCGTGAGTACAACAGATGCAACACGGCATGTTCGGCACCGCCCACATAGAGGTCTACCGGCATCCAGTAACGCTCCTTTGCCGGGTCCACAAACGCGCGATCATTGTGTGGGTCGAGATAGCGCAGGTAATACCAACAGCTACCGGCCCACTGCGGCATCGTGTTGGTCTCGCGTTGGCCGGGACCACCACATTTCGGGCATGAGGTGCGCACCCAATCGGTGGCTTTCGCTAACGGCGGCTCGGCCGTACCGGTTGGCGTGTAATCCGCCAGATCCGGCAGCCGCAGCGGCAACTGATCTTCAGGCACCGGCACCGGGCCGCACTGCACACAGTGCACGATGGGGATTGGCTCACCCCAATAACGCTGTCGCGAAAACAACCAGTCCCGCAACTTGTAATTCACCGTGGCCTTGCCCAGTCCTTTTTCCTCCAGCCAGGCGGTAATTTTCTTTTTCGCTTCCGGCGTCGGCAGGCCGGTAATCAACCCGCTATTGACGCTAATGCCGTCGCCCGTGAACCCGACCGGGTCGGAGTTGTCAATGGGTTGCACCACTACGCGGACCGGTAGGTTGAACTTCCGCGCAAATTCCAAATCACGCGTGTCGTGCGCCGGTACGGCCATGATTGCCCCGGTGCCGTACCCCATCATCACGTAGTCGGCCACCCAGATGGGAATGCGCTCGTTGTTGACCGGATTGGTCGCATACGCGCCGATGAAGACACCGGTTTTTTCCTTCTCCAACTGCGTGCGTTCCAACTCGCTTTTTTTCGCCGCCGCCGCCCGGTAGGCCTCGACGGCGGCTCGCTGCGCCGCAGTGGTCAGCCGATCCACCAGCGGATGTTCGGGAGCCAACACCATGTACGTCGCCCCAAACAACGTGTCCGGTCGGGTCGTGAACACGCGAATGACCTCGCCGTTCTCCGCGCGAAAATCCACCTCTGCGCCTTCACTGCGCCCGATCCAATTTCGCTGTTGTTCCTTGATGGACTCGGGCCAATTCACCAAATCCAAATCCTTCAACAACCGCTCCGCGTACGCCGTGATGCGCAGCAACCACTGTCGCAGCGGACGCCGGTAGACGTCCTTGTGCCCTTTGCGATCGCACGTGCCGTCGGCGTTGACCTCCTCGTTGGCCAACACGGCCTTGCAGCCGTCGCACCACCAAACCGGCACCTCCGCCTGATACGCCAGCCCCGCTTTGAACAATTGCAGGAAGATCCATTGCGTCCAACGGTAGTAGCTCGGGTCGGTGGTGTCCACCTCGCGATCCCAATCGTAACTGAACCCGAGCATCTGAATCTGGCGGCGAAACGTGGCGATGTTTTTGCGCGTCGTCTCTGCCGGGTGCGTACCGGTATCAATCGCATACTGCTCCGCCGGTAGCCCAAACGCATCCCAACCCATCGGATGCAACACCGCGTATCCGTTCATCCGTTTGAAGCGGCAGTAAATATCGGTAGCCGTGTAGCCCTCGGGATGCCCTACGTGCAACCCGGCCCCGCTCGGATACGGAAACATGTCCAGCACGTACAACTTGGGTTTACCGGGTTCCTCGCGCGCGGCGAACGTTTTGTGTTCCAGCCAGTATCGCTGCCATTTCGGCTCAATGACATCGAACGGATACTTTTTACGCACCTGCGGTTGCGTTGGTTCCCCCATAACGCGCGCGACTATACCGGCCCCGCCCCCGCCCCCGCAAGGTTTGCGCCTGTCATGCGGCTTCAGCAATTCACGATTTCACGAAGATCGTCCGTCGTTGTGCTTCCGTTTGCAGCCTACCCGCCGTCATTATGGCAAGAGCGAACCAATACCGGCGGGACCGATTGCGCAATGGTGTCGTTTCGCCGTCCTGCGTGCGCACCCGCCAAAGCGCCGCCACCGGACCGGTAGGCCAGCCTACCGCGGAACGCGCGGGTCTGTGGTGTGGTCACTGCAAGGTGATGGTTCCCCAGCGGCTGGGTGAGAACTCGGCTTCGGTGGGCACGTCGTTGACGACGTTCGTTTCTTTGTCCACCCAGTGCACTCGTTGTGCGGTACGGCTGCCGGTGTCGTCGCCGAACAGCAGGCCGATGTCCGCTTTGAGTTGTTGGCCACTTTGTGGCGAAAGCGCCAACACGCTCCACGGAATCGTGGCCACGACCCGGTATTCATTCTGGCCCGGTATCACCTGCCACTGGATCGCCGGCTCGTTGTGGACGTAGCGGAATTGCACCGAGCGCACGGGCGAGCGGAACGTGTAGGGTTGGTCACCGGGACCATCGGGCCGGTAGACCATCGCCACCGGCGTGCCGCTGAGGTTGGCCAGTAACACGCGCGTGGTGCCGATGAACAAATTTACGCTATCGCCGCTCTTGAACGCCTCGGCTGCGAGGTTGCCCTTGTTGATCCACGGCGTCGGGTCAAATACCTGCCACGCCACATACAGATTTTGGTCGTCGTACCGCAACCGCGCCCGCCCCACTTCCTCCCGGCCCTGGCGGATGACGAGCGCGTCGTCGAACGTGACGCTGGCGTCAAATGGACTGCCGCGCGGGACGGTGTAGGTGGTTTGCTGCGCGCTGGCGCTCGTGCGCGGTTGAAAAGCGCGACACTCGGCGACGAGTGCCTCGGTCAGTTCGATCGTTACCGGCGACAAGTCCACGATGCTGTCGAGCCCGGTCACCTCGGCCACGCGCACGTCGGTGTGACCGTACGTCATGCGGACCCGGCCATCCCGTTGGCGATACATCCAGCCACTAAACGGTTCGCCGCCGAGCGTGGTGTCGTTGATGGGCACACCGGCGATGCGTTCGTCGGCCGGCAACTGGCTGGGCGCCATGCGTTGGTCGGTGAACAACTCGGCAAGATACACGCCGTCATCCCGAATCAAAAACTCCTGCCCGATGTTGCCGCGAATCGAGAACGCGTCGTGCTGTTCGTTCAACGGCCAAACACCGGTAATCTTCAACATGCCCATCACGACGCCCGGCAGGGCCATCGGCGCAGTCATCGCGCCGTGCACCGCCACCCAGTAGTTGGGATATTTCCACCGTAACCGCCCCTCACGATCGTAACCGGCAAACCAGTGCAACCCATGCACGACATTGTTCTCGTCAATGTGCGTTGGGCTGGGAATGCTGCCAAGGTAACCAAACTTGGTGCGGTACATGTCGCCGCGATCGGCCCCGGCATCGCCGGGCAGACGCTCGGCTTTCGACACATCGTAAATCGGCGCGCCGTCGGCGGTGAAACCGATCGGTTTGAACGCGAACCCGCTGTGATACCACGTCAGGTCCTTGTAACAGCGGTATCCCCAATTCCCAATCAACACACGCGGCTTGCCGGGATCGAACCACACAAATTCATCGTCCGACTGAAATCCGTCGCCATTGAGGTCGCTCCAACTGAACACGGCTTGGGGATTGTCGGGCCGCGTGGGGTACTCGGCCGGTAGCACACTCGCATGACCCAACGCCGCCACGCACACCCAGCGGTCGCCACGTCTCATGAACACCCGAGGCAGATTTTCTCCTTCGATGTAGTACTCGCGCGCCTGACCGCTGGCGTCGCTGACAAAATGATTTCCATTTCCGAACGAGACCGGCCCGAATTGTCCGAGACCAAACACGGCGTACTTGCCGGGTTGCGGCTCGGGTCGGCCGCCGATCAGTTCGCGAATCGCGTAGGTGTAATTGGCGAAATCCACGTCCAGGAACAACCCGGTACTGATCCCGAGATTCGGCAAGTCATCGCTCATTGCGCCACCGGACCCTGCGTAGCTTGTGCCGCCGATGTAATCGCGCACCAACGAGCCGTCGGCCGTGTTCCACACGCTGACGCGTTTCAACTGGTAGTTGGCTTCGGTGACCCAGAGGAATTTCCCCTCGGCGCGCTCTTCCACTGCAAGCGCCACCGGGTTGTTCATGCGGCGTGGATTCCAAGGGCCCGGTCGGTGTCCGCCCGGCTCACCGATGGTGCGCAGGAGTTGGCCGGTAGGACTGAACACTTTCACGTTCCACGCGGTCCCATCACTGACGTAAACATTGCCGGCGCGATCGGTCGCCACGGCCAACGGATTCGCCACGTCGAACAAAGGCTGACCGGCGTTGAGGATGATCAACTCACCGTTGGGTCGAAACGCCAAACCGACCGGTGCGTCGGCCGGTATCTCTCTCGACACCTCGCCGCTGTCACCATCGAGCACCAAAACTTTCTTCGCGGCGCGCAACGCGACCGCCACGGTTTTGCCGTGCACCGCCAGACCCGTGGCCGCCTCCGGCAACTCCACTTCTGGCCCGGTTGCGAAAGCAACCGGCTCGCCAGTGTCGGGATTCAGTCGTCCCAACTTGCGCGCGCCCGGGCCGCCGAGGGCCCCGGCAACGAAGTATACATGCTCGTTGTTTGCGGCGATGTACCATGCGCCGCTGCCATGCCGTACCCATTCCCAGATTTTGCGACCGTCTTCGCCCAAGCCAATAAAACCCACGCCACATTCGCCGCCATGATCGCCGAGGAACACCCGACCGCGACTCGTCGCCGTTGCCGGCATGGCTGCCACGGCGCTGGGTGCCGAGTGATCCGACAACCATCCGCCGGTCCCGTCGGCGGTGTGCCACGGTGGCGTACCGGGATTGTAGAAGCTACCGACATGCACCACGCCAACGCCCCGATGCGCAATGCCCCGCGCTGTGTAGGTTCCGGGCGTCACCACATCGCCGAGAAACAGCGATCGTTCCTTGTTCCATTTGCCCTCGGCACGACCATCCCACGGAATTTCCACAATCCGCTTGTCGGCCTCGGTTCGCACAACGTAGTGGCTGACGTCGAGGTGCGAGGCGAGATTGCGAACGCGGTTGCCTTGCGCATCCTCGATGACCACCGTCAATTTCACCGCCTCGCGCGGCACTTCGATGCGGATCGGTACCGGACCCTGCAACCGGTCATCGGCCACATCCGTTTCAACGCGCGGGAGATTACCCTGTGCGAGTAATTCTAGTTCACCCCAATTGTGCGGGTTTTGGTACAAGACGATTCGTTGGGGCTGCGCGAGATTGATGGGGTCGGCCCACATCACCGCCGGCCATTTCGTACCGGTCGGCCCGCCCCAGAAGTACTCGCCCGAGAACCGCATTTTCAGGCCGGGCGCAATCTCTGGATTTTTATAAAGCAACCGCCACGGGATGCGAATCTCCTGCACGTAGCCACGCAGATCGCTATCCACGCGAAACGCCTGTTGATAGCCGGACTCATGCTGGAGGATTTTGCCCGCGCCACGGAACACCAGCGCGTCGGGCGCCAATGGGTTGTCATAGGCGATGTGAGTCACCTGCTTGTCGTGCTTCGAGCTGTACCACGCGGTGAAGTGAATTTGAGAATAGTCGGTGACGAACCGCCCCTGAAACGAATCGCTCATCCAGCCCTCACCGGCAGCGCGGTCGGGATCCACGTTGTTGATGAGCGGTGTGGGGTCTTTCCAGTGCAGACCCAGATAGAGCGCATCGCGGTCCCACATCGCGTGCACGCGCACCGAATACCGGTCGCGCAAACTGCGCGCGTTGTACACGAACATCTCGCCCGACAAATCCCAGTCGTCGAGACAACCATCAATCGTTACCGGACCCGGCGCCGGTACGGCGCGCAACACGCCGTGATTGCTTTGCAAGGGCAACCCGAAGGCCAACGTGGCCGTCAGCCACAACAGCATCGTGAGTGGAGTGGGTGTTTTCATCGGTGATCACAAGTCGCGGATTTGATGGGTGGTCAGGTCAAACTCCAGGGGACGACCGGCCGCGTTCTCCCAGAGCACGGCGGGCCGCTCGCGCAGGACGGTGCGACGTTCCATGCGATGGCGAACGGCTTTGTAATCGGCGATCATTTTTTTGATGGCCATCGCGCTGGGCGCGTGCCATTGCTCGCGCGGCACCAGGTTGATGCAGAGGATTGGACAGCGGCGATGCGCGAAGCATTCAAATAGCAAGCCGGTCGGGTGGGTGCCCCGCAACATCTGGCAATCAATGGTGTTGCTGTAGATGTTCTCCCCCCACCATAACGAGATGCAGGTGTCGTAGGAGTACGGCAGATACGGCCCGTCATAGACGTTGCCGCCAAACATCGCCAGCATCGAATGACTGGAGAACGTCACCTGACCCTCAGGCAACAACAGCAACCCGGCCGCCGTCAGCTCCGCATACAATTGCGCCATGCGATCGAACTGTGGTCGCATGTCACCTTTGGAGTAATCCACCTGCCACCAGCCGAGATTGGAAAAACTGTCCCACAAAAACCCGGCCAGACCCGTCCGCCGACACACACCGAGCAATTGATTTTTGAGATAGTCGTACACCGGTGCGTTGAGGTTGAGCGGCCAGCAATCGCCAGGGTAGCCAGTGTCGGGATGGCGACCGGATTCCTTGGCGGCGAAGACCCCGAACGCGCCGTGACCGAGTTTTTGTTTGTCCTCGCGCAAGACCGAGTAGGGCGTGTTATGCAACGCCATCCACGAGATGATTTTCACCCCGCGCGCCGCCGCGCGGTCGCACAACGCTTTCAGCTCACGCTCGCCACCGAGGATGTCGGCAACGTGCCAATCGAGTGTGGCGC
Organism: Verrucomicrobiia bacterium; assembly: GCA_025056465.1. Lineage (GTDB taxonomy): Bacteria > Verrucomicrobiota > Verrucomicrobiia > Palsa-1439 > Palsa-1439 > JANWVU01. The sequence goes on from JANWVU010000034.1 coordinate 18,766, forward strand.
ACATGTTGGCGTAATGGAGTTTCTCCAAAATCGAACCTTTTCGTTTCTCCGCCGGTATCCATTCCTCCAAAGTTGCGCGGAACGCCTCCATATGCTCCCACGGCGGATCCACGAACAGATAATCTGCGCCAAACTCCGCTGCCGTCGCGAGCGAGTTTTCGTACGTGTGCGCATACCGAAAATTGACCCATTGATTGTGGCACATGCCCACCTGCGGTGGCGGCTCCACAACGCCAAATTGTGTGCGCGCGCGGTCGCGTTCACGGTCATGGATGCGCGTCCACAGGTTTACTGCGCCAATGTCATCCAACCGATCGGGTGCCCACACGATGGTTTTGGGATTGGTGGTCACGCGGTGAGAATTCTCGAACCAATGCGAATCAATCACCCGCAGCCAGTCCTCGCCGGGTTGCGTCTCAATCACGGTGCGAATCAGCGACACGCGGTCGAACCAGCCCAACAACACGCCCGCCGCG
>JANWVU010000035.1 GCA_025056465.1 Verrucomicrobiia bacterium
GTCACAGCGTCGGCCTGGGGTCTGACGGAATCACAACAGTCATTGATTGGGCTGCGCCGTGTCACCATCGGCCTGCGGCATGATGAGCGCGGTCGGTTGTATCTGGGTTTGTTGAACAGCCCGGCGGTGATGTTGACGGAGGAACCGGACTCGGATGCAGTCTGGCAGGTGTTGTCGCGCGACGTGATCGGGTTTGAGGTTCGCTATCGGGATCCGCGCTTCAACACGTGGGTTACCGAGTGGCAGGAAACCCACCTGGTGCCGTCGGCGTTGGAGTTTACTGTGGCGTTTCGCACCGATGCGCCCGGTATGCCCCCCTTGATTGTGACGCGTGGATTTGAGTGGGCGTCGGCAGAATACGCATTGGAGCGTCTCGGGTTGCGTATGAACCAAGAGGAGACAACCAACACAATCAGCCGCCGAGAAATCAATCTGGCTGAAGAGGCGTTGCGCGATGAACCCTACCGGGCACGCTAACGATCGCGACTGCTCGGCGTTCCGCCTATCGGTTCCGTGCGCCTGCCGCGCAGAGCGCGGGGTCGCCTTGGTAGTGGTGCTTTGGGTGGTGCTGGTGTTGTCATTGCTGATTGGTGGGTTTGCGTTTACGATGCACGTGGAGACGCAATTGCAATCGTATCATCGCAAAGCGCTCAAAGCTGACGCGCTGGCGCGGTCGGGTTATGAATTGGCGCGGTTGGCGCTGATGCAGGACGCACAAGGTCCCGATGCAGAAATCACCGCCCCGAATCAGGCGTGGGTGACGAATCGTAACTGGTTTGTGGATCACGAACTTGGCGAAGGAAAAATTTCGGTGACCATCACCGATGAGGAATCGAAGTTGCCGCTGAATCGGCTGACGCCCGGGCAATGGCGTCGGCTGCTGGATTTGTTGGGCGTGGATCCGGCCGATGCGGATGTGATCGCCGATTCTGTGGCCGATTGGATTGATGACAACGATCTGCACATGCTCAACGGCGCCGAAGACGAGTATTACGCCTCGTTGGTGCCGCCCTACCGGGCCAAAAACGCGCCCCTCGATCGAGTCGAAGAACTATTGTTGGTGCGCGGCGTGACCCCGGAGTTGATGTACGGCGTACCGGCCGATGACGAGCACGAGGCGATTCCGGGGCTGGCAGAGCTGCTAACCACGACAACCAGCGGACGAATCAACATCAACACTGCATCTGCGATCGTGTTGAAAGCCGCGTTGGGTTTGGACGACCTGCAACTCGAGAGCATCCTTACGCGCCGACCGGGCCCCGATGGCGAATGGGGCACCGACGATGATCAACCGTTTCGAAATCTCAACGAGTTCTATGCGCTGCTGGGCAATCTGACCGAAGAAGTGCGCAACCAACTCAGCGAGTGGTTGGCGGTGCGTTCAACCCATTTCACCGTTCGTGTGACCGCTGAAGTCGCCGGAGTGCGGCGCGCCGTGCAGGCAATCGTGTTCGTCGGAGACGGTGGCCACACGCAGGTCGTGTGTTGGCGCGAGGTGCCGGCATCATGAGCAAGCCGACGACCTTGTTGGTGGTATCTCCGCAGTCGTCCGGCGGGTGGAGCTACGCCCGCGCGCGAACCGCGGACAATCAGCGGCACGTGGAGGGCCCTGAGTCGGCATCATCGGTGACGGAGCTGCGCGCGGTAGGTGATCATAACGCAAAAGTGCGGTTGGTCATTAGCGCAACGGAAACGTTGGCGTTGGTGCAGGAGCTACCGGCCACCGATCCGGGCGAGCTGCGGCAGATGATCAGTTTGCAGTTGGATCAGTGGACGCCGCTGCCGCCCGAGGACGTCGTGTTTGATTTTGCGATCCTCGGCGCGGTGGAAAACAAAACGCGCATTCTTCTCGTGATGGCACCGCGAGCGGTCGTCAACGATCAAGTCACGCCGTTGGAAGAAGCGGGACTGCCGGCGGAACACGTGACGGTGGACGCGTTGGTGCGCTGGAGCCTGCTGCGCCGCACACAACGACTGCCGGTCGATGATTCACTTCATTTGTGGGCGCACGCCGAGCCGGACAAGGTGGACTTGGTCGCGTGGCAGAACGGTCAGCCGGTCGTGGTGCGTTCATTGCCGGGGCCGCTCGAGGCAAACGAGTTGGCGACCGAGCTGCAACGCACCGCGTTGGCCGCGCAAACCGTGGTGCCCACCGCACGACCCGGCACGCTCTGGTTGAGCGGGAGCGTCTCGACAGACGTAGCGTCGGCTTGGCGTGGGGCGGTGTTAACGTTGCCACCAGAAATCGTACCGGCCGCCGTGGTCTGTGGCGTGGATGCTGACGACGGCATTGCGGCAATCAACTTGCTCCCTGCCGAGTGGCTCCAGCAACGGCGCGCGCGCGCGCGGCGGCGGCGGTGGATGCAGATGAGTTTGGCGGCGGCGGCGGTGTATGCGGTTGCGTTGCTTGGGTTGGGCATCGCCACTGCCATCCGGCATCATCAGGTCCAACAGTTGCATGCCGAAAAGCAACGGTTGATGCCGGAGTATCAGGCGGCGCGTCAGCTTAACAACGAGTTGCAGGCGATTCAGGCGCAGTTGGACGATCGCCGTTCGGCGTTGGAGGTATTGCGGGAAGTCGCGCTGGTGTTGCCGGATAATCTAAAGCTCAACTCGTTTTCCTACCGGCGCGAGGAAGGTGTAACGTTGAAGGGACAGGCGCTGGATGCTCCGTCGGTGTATACGTTGATTGACCGGTTGCAACGGAGCGGTTTGTTTCGCGAGGTCAAAACCGGTGGGGGCGGGTTGCGCACCGAGCCGGGCACCGGCTTGACCCGTTTTGAGGTGACCGCTACGCTCGCCAGCGCGGCGTCCAAACCGCGGGGTGCCTCATGGCGTTGAACAAACGAGAGCAAATGCTGTTGGTGATCACCATCGCGGTGGTGGTAGTGGCTCTGACGTGGCTGGTCACGGTGCCCTTGTGGCGTTATTGGCAACAACTCGGTCACAACCGCATCACGGCGCTACGCGAGTTAGAGGGCTACCGGCAGGTGATCGCGCGCGCGCCGGAATGGCAGCAGCAGTACGACGCGTTGCGGGAGCAGCTAGGCCAACAAACCGAAAAATTTGAGCAGCCCTCCGATGTGTTGCAAAAGATCGAGCAGGTCGGCATGGCTTCCGGCGTCGTCATCAGTCAACGACGTGAATTGCCCAAGGCCGATCGCGGCGCGTATTACGAGCTACCGGTGCAATGTCGCATCGAGGCGACAACCGAAGCGTTGGTGCGGTTTTTGTATATGTTGCGCACAGGTACCGGGTTCGTGAGCGTGGAGCAGGTGCAAGTGGTGACGCAAGGCAATTCGCCGGCCTTGCGGTGCGATCTGGTGATTCACGCGCTGGCGGGCAAATCGGAGAAACCAAAGTCATGACCCGCGCCTTTTCGTGGGGGTTGGCGCTTGGCATTGTAGCAACCGCGCTGGCTGCGGAGCGTCCCGAATGGGAACGTTACAAGGTAATCGTCGACCGCGCCCCTTTCGGCGTACCAGCTGCCGCGGGCGGCCCCGCAACGCCGGCGCCCGGTTGGGCCGATGAGTTTCGCTTGGTGGGCTTGGTACCCGATCCGCACAGCACAAACGTGTTGGTAATTCTGCAGGATAAACAGCGTGCGCATCTGAAGTTTCCGGGCGAAACCATCGGTGATGTGCGCATCGAGGAAGTCATCTTGGCAGGCCCCGCATCGCAAGTGGTGTTGCGGCGGGGATTTGAGACGGCCCGTTTGAATTTTCCCGATCGTGCCACGGGCGTGCCGTTGTTACCGGCCGTGGCGGCGGCCGGTCCCGCCGTTCAACCAACCGAAACCCCATCACCCCCACCGGGTCGTCGCCGCATCCCGTTTCGGCGCGGAGACTGAGAATTTGATGAAAACACTCCTTCTTTTTCTGGTGTTTGTAATTTGGTGGCCGGTGGTGTTGACCCACGCCCAAGAAGCGGAAACACCGCCCGAGCCGCCGATGCCCGAGCCAGCGCCGGAAGTCGTGGAAGACCCGCCACCGCTGCCGCCGGATGAGCCGGTCGTTCCCGAACCACCACCGGCCCCGGTCGAACCTCCCGTTATCAATGTGCCCACTCCCCCGCCACCGGCCCCGCGCCCGCCAGAACCAGCGCGCGCTCCGCAACCAACGCTTGCCATGTGCGGTCAGCCCATGGACAAACCGTTGGACCTGCCGATGAGCTTCCAAGGTTCGCCCATCAGCGCCGTGGTCGAGTTTTATGGAAGATTGACTTGCCGCTCCGTCATCCAAGCGCCCAACGTACAAGGTCAGATTTGGTTCACGAGCACCTCGACGCTCACGTTGGCAGAAGCGATTCAGGCCTTGGACACCGTGCTGGCCATCAACGGCGTTGCAGTGCTGCCGGTCGGCGAAAAATTTCTAAAAGTTGTTCAAATCGCCACCGCTAAACAGGAAGGCCCACCGGTCTCCCACGGCGCCGATGTCCGGTTGCCGGCAGCCGACGGTCTGGTGACCCACATCATCCCGCTGAAATTCATCGAGGTTGCTGACGTCGTCGGCGTGCTCCAACCATACCTTCATGCCTACGGTCAAATCCTGCCGTTGCCCAAATCCAATAGCATCCTCATCACTGAGACCGCTCAAAACATCAACCAAATGCTGCAAATCATCCAGTTCATTGACCAACCCTCGCCCTTACGCGTCGAGACGCGCATCTACACGTTGCGGCATGCACGCGCGGGCGATGTGGTGAGCCGCCTCCAACAAATCATCCAAGAAACCCAACAACTCGGCGCACAACCCGCCACTACCGCGCCGCAACCGGCACCGCAGCCGGGCCAGCCGGTGCGAGTACCGGTCCGGCGGGCTGAGGCACCGAAAGAGACGCCGGCTGCCGATAGCGGTTCGGTGTTGGAGGGCAAAGTGGTGCTGACGGCGGATGAACGGACCAACAAAATCTTCATCCTGAGCCGCCCCTCCAATTTCCCGTTCTTCGATCGCCTGATTGAAGAACTCGATGCGAGCATCGAACCCGACCTGGTCACGCGCGTCATCCCCCTCGACTACGCTGCAGCGGAGGACACCGCCGCGCTGCTGACCTCGCTGATTACCGGGGGCCAGTTCACACCGCCGACCCGCGCACGCGGTACCGCCACGACTACCGCCCAGCCGCCCGGCGCGCGCACACCGCCCCCACCCGCCGCCGTACCGGCTCCCACGGCACCAACGGGTGGCACCGACACGGCCGGGTTTTTCGAATATCCCGAGGGCGTGCGAATCCTACCGGATCAACGGACCAACTCGCTCTTGGTTATGGCGACCCGACGCGACATGGAACGTCTCGAAGCCCTCGTGCGCAGCATCGACACCGCCGTGGCGCAGGTGCTCGTCGAAGTGGTCATCGCCGAAGTCAAACTCGATGGCGGCCTGCAAGTGGGCGTGGACTTGTTCAAGCGCCTCATGCGTGAAGGCCAGGTGCTCAGCGGCGGCGGCACACGCAATCTCACCGATGATCAAGCGCCCATTGATCTCGAAACCGTTGCCCTACCGGCCGCCAGCGCACTCGGCGGTGGTTTGACTTACTTCCTGACGCTCAAAAACACCAAGCTCGATGCGGTCATTCGATTACTCGCGACCAGCTCACGCTTCAAAGTGCTGTCCACACCAGTCATCCAGACGTTGCACAACAAAGAGGCCAGCATCATCGTCGGCGAATCGCGGCCCGTTCCCACCAGCACCATCACCGACTCGGGTGGCGACGGCATCGCCACGCGGGCCAATATCGAGTTCAAGGACATCGCCATCGAGCTGCGTGTCACGCCACGGATCAATCCCGACGGCTACGTCACAATGGAGATCGAACAAAAAATCAACGACTTCGCGGGCAATGTCAACGTGGCTGGGGTCAGCGTGCCCATTATCACTAAACGCGAGGCCCGCGCCGAGGTCGCCGTGCGAGACCAAAGCACCATCGTGCTCGGTGGGTTGATTCGTGAGGACAAAAACCTCACCGAGTCCCGCGTGCCATTTGTCGGCGACATCCCGGTGCTGGGGCATTTGTTCAAAAATAAATCCACCACCAAAAACCGCACGGAACTGATCGTATTTTTGCGCCCGGTCGTGTTGCGCACCAATCAGGAGGCTGTCAGCGAAGCGGAACGACGCCGCGAGATGTTGCGGGCCGGTCAGGAGCTGCAACTGCGAAAGGCGTTCGAGGGAAATGTTTTCTCGGAGGATGAACCGCCTCCACCGCCGCCCAAAACTCCGCCAGCCAAACCACCGGCAGCCGATGACCAAGACCGGCCGCGCGAGCCAACCCGCAACTTCGGGCCGCGCACGAATTGAAGCCGGCACGGGCTATCCTGATTTACACGTTGTTGGTGGTTGTCACAGGTGCGTTGTTGGCGCCGTGGTTGTTCTGGGCAGTGCAGGCAACCGGCTGGGAACCGCTCACGCGGCATCCGTTTCGGCGCGTGTTCAACCGCGCCGTCATGGTAACGGCGTTGCTCGGACTATGGCCATTGGCCCGTGCGCTTGGAATTCGGTCATGGTCGGATTTGGGTTACCCGCGCCGCGCCGATTGGTGGCGCGACCTGTGTGCCGGTATCCTGTTGGGCGTGGCTTCGTTGGCGTTGGGTTGGGTTGTCGCCGGTAAGACACTGGACTTCGCTGCCGGCAAATACAGCCTGCCGTCCTTGATGGGTAAGCTCGTGTTGACGGCAACGCTCGTGTCGCTCATCGAAGAGACATTTTTCCGCGGCGTATTGCAGGGTGGCTTGCAACGCAGTCTGCGTTGGCCGGTGGCTTGCGCGGTGACAAGCGTGATTTACTCGGCGCTGCATTTCCTCAAACCCCGTGTGCAGATACCGGCGGATGCAGTGACCTGGTGGAGCGGGTTCGAGGCGTTGCGGCAGGTCGTGCATGGGGCGCTGGTGACGCCGGGGGTTGGCTTGGCGTTTGTTTCGTTGGTGTTCGTTGGTTGGGTGTTGGGCTGGACGTTCGCGCGCACGAAAGCGTTGTATTTGCCGATGGGGTTGCATGCCGGTTGGGTGCTGGGCAACGAATTCGTGCAACATTACCGGGGCGGTAATCTGGTGCAGGAACCATTGGTGTGGCCGGTCGTGCTGGTTACCGGGTGGCTTGCGTTGCGATGGATCGAATTAAAACGAACGGGTACGAGCGATTCCTCGATGTCGGGCGCACGTTGATCGGGTTGATCTGGCCGCGCACATGTTTGGTGTGCGATCACCCAATCGAGGCGACCAACCATGCGTCGGCATTGTGCGTCGCCTGTCAGCAACAGATACCGTGGATCGAACCGCCGTTCTGCGGACGCTGTGGCTTACCTTTTGCCGGAGCCATGAATGAGCCGTTCCAATGCGAGCATTGCCGCGGTTTGATATTTCATTTCCGGTACGCCGTGGCCGCCGTCAGGGCCGAGGGCGTACCCCGGCAGGCAATTCATCGCCTGAAGTATGAACGACGGTGGATGATCGTTTCCGTGCTAGCCGACTGGTTGATCAAAGCAGCACGGACATGGGTGGACTGGAACGAGGTGGACGCGATTGTGCCGGTACCGTTGCATCCACGCAAAAAAAGAATTCGGCAGTTCAATCAGGCCGAGTGGTTGGCCGATGCATTGAGCCGGGTGGTGGCGCGACCGGTCATCCGCGACGCGGTCGTGCGTGTCCGCGACACGCCTACCCAAACGTTGCTGGGCCGCGAGGCGCGCGCCCGCAATTTGCGCGGTGCCTTTGCCGTGCGCAAACCAAGGGCCGTGGCGGGACAAAGGCTCGTGTTGGTGGACGATGTGTTTACGACTGGCGTCACGATGGACGCGTGTGGTAAAGTCCTGCGCGATGCGCAGGCTGCGGATGTGGTGGCGTTGACCGTGGCCCGCGGCGTGTAATCGCGAGGAGGTGCGACGTGGAAGTTTTTGAAAAAACCGGCCAGCCCAAAATCATTGAGACGAAGCAGAAGAAACACGAGCTGCCACCGGGATTGTGGGTCAAATGCAAGCAATGCGGGGAGATGTTGTTTGCCAAGGAATTGGCCAACAATCTGAAGGTTTGCACTCATTGCGATTATCATTTCGGCATGAGCGCGCCCGAGCGCATCGCGATGCTGGCCGACGAGGGCACGTTTGAGGAGACCGACGCCGATTTGGTGAGCGTGGACAAGTTGGGATTTACCGGTGTCGCCTCCTACACCGATCGGCTGAAAGCATATCAACGGCAAACGGGCTTGAACGACGCGGTCGTGACCGGGTTTTGCAAGCTGAACGGTCATCCCGTTTCGCTGGCCGTGATGGATTTCAGTTTCCTGGGTGCCAGCATGGGGTCGGTGGTGGGCGAAAAAATCACCCGAGCCATTGAAGCCGCCACGGAACGTGAGATACCGGTCGTCATCGTGTCCACTTCGGGCGGCGCACGCATGTACGAGGGCATCCTGAGTCTGATGCAAATGGCGAAGACCAGCGGCGCGCTCGCGCGACACGCGCAGGAGCGGTTGCTGTTCATCTCGATTCTGACGCATCCGACCACTGCCGGTGTAATGGCCAGTTTCGCGTCGCTGGGCGACATCATTTTGGCGGAACCGAAAGCTCTCATCGGATTCGCCGGACCGCGCGTCATCAAGGAAACCACGCAGCAGGAGCTACCGGAGGGTTTCCAGACCAGCGAGTTCCTGCTCGACCACGGTTTGATTGATGCGATCGTCCATCGCAAACAGCTCAAACCCACGGTCGGGAAACTGCTTGATTATCTCGGCAACCGCCGTTTTACCACTCGCAAGAACAACTGATCACGCCTCTATTGCGCGCCAACACCCCCCGCCCTATGTTTGCGCGCCATGACGTACGCGGAAGCTCAGCAGTTTCTCCACAGTCTGCGTCCATTCGGCCAGGTGCTGGGGCTGGACATCATGCAAGCGCTGGCCGACCGGCTTGGTAACCCGGAACGTCATTTGCGATTCATTCACATCGCCGGCACCAACGGCAAAGGAAGCGTGGCCGCGATGTGTCATTCGGTGTTGACCGAAGCGGGCTACCGGTGCGGTCTGTACACTTCGCCCCATCTGGTTTCGTTCACGGAGCGATTCCAAATCAACCGCACCCCGTGCCAGCCGCAGGATGTGGTATGGATGGTCGAGCGTATCCAACCGTTGCGACACGGCCTCTCACGTGAGCCCACATTCTTTGAAACGGTCACCGCGATGGCGCTGGATTACTTTCGCGAGCAACGCGTTGACATCGTGGTGTGGGAAACTGGCATGGGCGGTCGTCTCGATGCAACCAACATCGTGATCCCTTTGGTTTCGGTGATCACCACCATTGGTTTCGATCACCAGCAGTATCTCGGTGACACCTTGGAGAAAATCGCCGCGGAAAAAGCCGGCATCATCAAACCCGGCATCCCCTGTGTCACTGGCGTGCGCGACCCCGGCCCCTTGCAGGTCATCCGCGACATTGCCGCGGCGCGAGGCAGCCCGTTGACCATCATCACCGAACCATCAAACGACCCGGTACCTCTGCCCGGCGAGCACCAACGCTGGAATTGGGCGGTCGCCCAAGCGGCGTTGCGCGCCAGCGGTCTCCATATACCGGCCGACGCCTGGCAGACCGGTTTGCAGCGCACCGAATGGCCCGGTCGATTTCAACAAATCGGCCCCGTGATTCTCGACGGTGCTCACAATCCGCCAGCGGCTGAAGCGTTGGCTGCCACATGGCGGGCACGTCTGAAGAACCAACCCGTGCTGTTGATCATCGGCGTGCTGCGCGACAAAGACTACCGGCAAATCGTGCGGATTCTCGCGCCGCTGGCCCACCGGGTCATTTGCATACCGGTCCGCAACCCGCGCAGCCTGGACCCGCGCGAGTTGGCCGCAGTATTCCCACAAGCAACGGTGGCCGATTGCGTGGCCGACGCGCTCGCGCAACGACGGGACGGCGAAATCGCCGTGGTTACCGGCTCGCTGTTCCTCGTCGGCGAGGCGTTGCAATGGTTGCAACGCAAACAAGTCGACCTACCGGAGTTGACGTTGCAATGATGCCGGTTCGCGCGGTGTTTTTCGATGTCGGTGGCACGTTGCTGGAGCCGTGGCCATCCGTCGGTGTCGTGTACGCCCGCGTGGCGCGCCGCTTCGGTTTACCTGATGACCCGGTACGATTGGAGGCCGCTTTTCGGGATGCGTTTCGCGCCGTTCCGCCCATCGGCGGGCTGACAAGCTCATGCCGCGAATGGTGGGAGCAGGTGGTGCGGACTGTGTTCGGCGACCTACCGGCAGGTTTTTTCGATGCGCTCTACGATGAGTTCAGCCTACCGGGTGCGTGGCGCGTGTTACCCGAAGTGCGCGCTGCTTTGGCTTGGGCCCGGCAACAAGGGTGGCACCTTGGCATCATTTCAAACTGGGACGACCGACTGCGACCATTATTGCAACGCCTCGCGCTGACCAACTGGGACTCTGTAACGATTTCCTGTGAAGTTGGCGTCGAGAAACCCCATCCCGCGATCTTTCAGAGCGCCTTGACGTCAGCCGGTGTGCCCGCTGAAACGGCTGTGCATTTTGGTGACTCGCTCGAAGACGACATCGCAGGCGCCGAGGCTGTCGGCATGCGCGCCGTGCACGTTGAACACCCCGGCCAGTTACCCGAGGTGTTGTTCCAGCTACCTAATCGAGACGGCTAGGTTCCCTACTTCGCCGCGCCGGCAATGCGTTGCCTTCCCGAAGGGCTGTGGTCCCTTACCGGGTCGCTGCGTAATCTTTTTCGCTCGGCTCCTCGACGGCGTCCAACAGACGTTTGACCAGGTCCATCGGTGTGACGTTTTCGCTGTCGGCGGCGAAATTCGTCAGGATACGGTGCCGCAACACCGGTATGGCTGCAGCGCGAATATCCGCGCAACTTACGTGAATGCGCCCTTCCAACACCGCCCGCGCTTTGGCTGCCAGGACGAGGTACTGCCCCGCGCGTGGCCCGGCTCCTGTGCTGACGTATTGCCGAATGAACTCCGGTGCCCGCGCGTCGGCGGGACGCGAACTGCGCACGAGCCGTGTGGCGTACTTGATGACGTGCGGCGAAACGGGAATTTTGCGAACTGTGTCCTGTAATTGAATCACCTCGGGTTTCGTGATGATGGGTTCGGGCGGTGAGACAGGCGCAGCCGATGTGGTCGCGACAATTTGCTCCTCTTCGTGCTCGGAGGGATAATCCACCCAGATGTTGAACATGAACCGGTCGAGCTGCGCTTCCGGCAACGGATACGTGCCCTCCTGCTCGATCGGGTTCTGCGTCGCCAACACGAAAAATGGCTCTTCCAACGACAACGTGCGGTTGCCCACCGTGACCCGGTGTTCCTGCATGGCTTCCAGCAACGCGGCTTGTGTTTTCGGCGGCGTGCGATTGATTTCGTCGGCCAACAACAGGTTGCAAAAAATTGGTCCTGGCAGAAATCGAAACTCGCGCTCGCCGGTGACGCGGTTGACCTCGAGCACCTCCGTGCCGGTGATGTCGGTGGGCATCAGATCGGGGGTGAACTGGACCCGTTTGAAAGTCAGGTCGAGCACACGCGCCAGCGTGCGCACCATCAACGTCTTCGCCAAGCCGGGCATCCCCACCAGCAACGCATGCCCACCGGCAATCAACGCCATCAGCATTTGGTCCAAAACCGTCTCCTGCCCCACGATCACCTTGGCCACTTCGCGTCGGATGGCCTGCGTGCGCTGGCGCATTTTTTCAACCAGCAACAAATCGTCATCCGTTGGCTGCAGCGACGTCGTCTCGTCCTGAAAACGAAACCGCGTCTGGCCGATCTCAATCACGTCGCCGTGGCGAAGCGTAGCGTTGCGCACCTCCTTGCCGTTGATCGCGGTACCGTTGGAACTTTTTAGGTCGGTCACCTCCCAAACGCGGCCAATGCGACGCAGTTCTGCGTGATGACCCGACGCGGCCAAATCATCCAACACGATGTTGCAATCGGCGTGTCGTCCCAACCGCACCCAGTCTGTTTCGAGCACATAAACGCGTCCTGCGCTGCTACCGGTGAGACAAATCAGTTTTGCCATGTGGCATCATCCTTCATAGTGAGATTGAGTGTGCCCAAATCGCGCACCGAATCGGTCACCCGAATGTTGCCCAAGAGCGCGCGATATTGATGCGGCAACGCGCCGCGTGGCATCGGACCGGCAACCTCCTGTCGCACCAACTCGCGCGTGTTAACCAATTGCCAACCTGGGCCAACCTGCTGCAACCAAGCCAGTTTGATGGAGCGAATCTGGGTGTCTTTTAACACCTCCGCCGCCTGCGTCAAAATCAACCCGGTGCGCAACTCCTGCAACACGCACCGCGCGCGTCCGTCGCGACCGGTATTGCCTGCCACGCGATGAATTTCCTTTTTATCAAAAAACGGCACGGCCCGATCGATGGTTTCGCGAATACTCCGACGATCTTTCTCCGTCAGCGTGTCGACATCACGCCCCAACATAAACCCCTCATAAAATCCGTCCTCAAACAACAACATCAAATCATACTTGCCCACCGGCAGACCGCGAAACACAAACTCTTTTCGGTCGGCGCTCAGCTCCGCGCGATACACACGGCTCCAATCATGTTGCGGCACCGCAAACGCACCTTCCAACGGCACGTTCGGCAGCATCACTCGACCACGGATTCCGCCGGATGCGTTCGGGTCCGGTGCCGTGTACAACCGCGTGGACTGAACGGTACCGCAGGGGGTACCGGCTCCGCAGGGGGTACCGGCTAGGCCGACACCGACCATGGTCAACCACAGACCACACCACAAACGCAAAGACTTCACGGTGATACTCCGTACTGCCGTGCCAGGTCCTTTGTTTGCTGGGTCAGAGGCAACGTCGGAAACCGTTTCTGCATGTCGGTCACCAACGGCCCCAACTCCTCATAACGTTTCAATGCAATCAAACAATCCCGCTCCAACTGCATCGCCGCCGGCAGGAACGGCGACAGCTCGGTCTGCTGCCGAAAGGCGAACAACTGCCGCAGAGCCCGATGTGGTAACTCCATCGCCATCCAATACCGTGCCTCCGCCAAAATGAAATCGCCCTCCATTTTGCTCATCGGCAGCTCCCGTTCCCACTGCGCCAACCGATGCCGCGCTTCCGACCATGCACCCTGCGCCAACGCGCTGCGCACTTCTTCATGGTACGAAGCCTGTCGGACGGCCGCCGCGCGCCAGTCACGACGACCCCTCGCGGCTTCATCTTGCGCGGCACTATACAGTTGACGGGCACGGTCCAACTGACCAGCCAACCGTTCGATGTCGCCCTGCCGCACCTGCCACGTCAATCGTGCTTCGGCACCGGCCGCGTTGGCGAGGTCGCGCAGGTCGCGAATCATTTGCCGTGCGGTTTCGACATCATCCAGCTCATACATCGTGAACTCCACGCGCGCCAACTGCCAGTGAAATCGCCGCGGGTTTTCGCGTTCCTCACGCAAAAACCGCTCCGCCCATTCCAACGCCGTACGGGCGGCGGCGCGATCGCCACCGGCGGCCGCCGCGCATAGGAGATGCCAATAGTGATCCTCCAACGTCCAGCGATCCGATGGCTTTAGAGCTAACACCTCGGTCCGTGAGCGACCCATCACCTCGTCGAACAAACCCCGCGCCTCACCGGGCGCCACCAGCGCCAGCAGGCTCTCCCAAAAACTGTCCGTCCAATCCGCGCGAGGCCGGCGCGGCGCCGACACCGCCTGACACCGCGCGCGTAACGCCTCGCCGTAAATGCGACGCTGCCGCGAATTGTCGAACGACACGCGGGCCGGCGGGTTACCGAAGCCGACCGGCAACGTGCAGCGCGAGCGCCCCACTTGAAACGTTACCTCGTGCGGGCCGTCGCCCTCAAACACCCAATGCAACCGGTCGGCCGTCACGCGCAATCCGGCAAGCTCCCATTGCCCGGTCACCGCCGCTCGCAACGAAAAGAGATTCAACGGACGTGATCCGTACCAAACATAACTCTCCGCGCCAAACTCGAACCACGCCAAAGGCGCGCCGTCGCGTCCCTCCGCGCGCACCACGTGCGCCCGACCGGATTGCACAAACGCCGATGCCGGCACGGTGACCGGCAACGCTTGCTCGCCCATGTCCGGTGTGCGCCAGACCAGATGGATTTCCTGATCACCCCCGTTTTGAAAATGAAAGTACTCGATGCGATGACGGCCCGCCTCCAACTCCACCCAATCGCCAAATTCACCGCGTTGTCCCTCGCGTCGCGCGCGCTGCGCCGGCCACGACGCAACCGTGCGACCGTTGACCCGCACCTCGGACGTATCGTCGGAGATGGTCGCCAGATAATAACGGCCCGGATGGGTGATGTTGAGAAACCCCACATGAGCTGAGCTGTAGCGATCTTCGGGGCCAAACGGATTATCGCGCCGCGCGATGTTGGCAACCTGACCACCGTCATCGCCGCCGTTCAGTTGTCGCGCGACATCCAACGACGCCGCGCCGGCACGTGTGTACATCAGCAAGCTCGGACAAAACTCGGTGCCAACGGCACGCGGCATACCGGGTTGAAAATATACCCACGCCCGTCGTCCGCCCGCCGGCGCCGTAAACACCAGCCGGTGGTGGCGACGTGGCTCATGGCCGAGTGACGCGCTTGGTAGTTCCTGACCGACTTCGTCCACCACCACCGCACGCGCGTGCCCCCGCGGCACCAACCCGCCGTCGGGGATTGCGACCACGATGCCCGCACACGCCTCGGAAGGTTGGTGGGTTATTTCCAACTCAAACCGCACGTCCGCCGACGGGACATGCCACGGCACCGGAGTGCCTGCCCACGCCGGTAAAACTCCCAACAGCCAATACCACCCGTGCCGCAACCTCATGGGCCGGCGCTCAGCGATTTGAAATATTCCGCCACCAATTCGCGGTACTGCGGCGGCGCTTCATCGGGCACACCGGCCAGTTGGTCAACACCGGGCGCGCTCGGCGCCGAGGACGGCACCACCATATCGTGAAATCCCGCCGCGAGGTCGGCTTGCGCTTCATGCAACGTGGCCACCACGCGCCGTTGCAACTCGCGAATCTGTTGGATGGACCGACCGTCGCGCATCGCCTCTTCAGCATCCCGCATCGCGCGCACCACTTCGTCCAGCGACCCGGTCCGGATGTGCAACAGGCTGGCGCGGGCGTACAACGCTTCCGCCTGCCGGCGCAGCATCGCCTGCAATCCCAACGGCGACCCCGGCAGGTTGGCGTCCCGGCGCGGACCCTGGCCGGGCTGACCAAACTCGTCGTCGAAACCAGACAGTTTGCCGCCGCCGGTGGCCACGGCGTCGGTGTGTTTCTCCTCCACCACCTGACCGGCTTGCGCCGGGTCCTGCGTGTGTCGGTTTTCCAGGTTCTCATCGCCCTGGTTGATCTTGCCGGTGCCGGCAACGGTCTCGCCATCCGACATGCCCTGCCGTCCCACCAACGAGCGGCCGTCCTGCGCCTTGTGATCGGGCGCCTCATTACCGGATTTGCCCTTGGCCGAAAAACTCGACCACTCGCCTTCCATCACATCCCATCCCATCGGAATATCGGGCACCGCCTGATTCGTGGCGGAGTCATGGGCTTTTTCCTCAATCTCCTTTTGTTGCTCGAGCATCTCGCCGATGATGTCCTGCAATTCCTCCGGCAACTTCAACGCATCCATCTTCGGCATCTCGACCTGATCAAAGTTCTCCGTCAACCGCCGTGTCGCATCCGGCTTCGCTGCCAGCCACATCTCCATGTCGTCGAACCGCTCTTTGATGCTTTCCATCATTTCGAGGATGAAATCCTCTTTTTGCAGTCCCAACTCATCAGCGGGCACGCGATCCGAGCCAGGCACCTGCCGCACCTCCTCGAAAATCGTCGAGATGTCCTGCACCAACTCATTCCCGACCGGCAGCTCAGGGAAAATATGCAGGTCATCCGCGATCTTCAGCGCCGCCGCACGCACATTTTCCTTCAACGCCGTCAACTCCTCCTCCAACGCCGCCGTTTCCTCCGCCGACAAATCTTTGGCCGTGACCGCCTGCCGCAGCGTCTCGACGATTTTTGCCTGCAACTCGGTGAGCTTGGAAAACTTCTCGCGCGACTGACTAACGACCTGCTGAACCTGCGCCAACTTCTCACGCGCTTCTTCGATGCGCCACTCATTGAGCAACGCCTGAAACTCGCGCAACGCCGCCAACGCGCGCTCCGCGAACGGCAACCCCTGCGCCAATTGTTGCGCCTCGAATTGTTCGGCGGCGCGCAATAGGTCCGCCGCAACCTGCCGGCTGTCGCATCCATCGGCCACCGCGCGCAACCGTCGCGCCAGCTCCGCGTCGTGTTTCTCGAAGCGCGGCGCCTCCTCGCGCGCCAACGCCACAAAATCGTTCACGTCACCGGCCAGTCGGTCCTCGCGCTGTCCAAGCGACGGTCCGGCCGACGGCGCCGCCGCGCGCGCCTCTTTCACAATCGCCTCCTGCGTGGCGACGAGCGTGTCGAGCATCGCCAACAACCCGGTAACTTGTCGGTGACGCTCCACCGCGTCATACGAACGCTCGCTCGCCGTCAACGCGCGCAGGATTTCTTTCTGCAACGTCACCGCGCGCGCGACATGCGCCGCGCGGCGATCGCCCGCGGATTTCGTGACGCGATCGAGCACGTCCAACACCTCGAGCATCGGTCCCGCGTGCGTCGCGTGAATCAAGCCGGTGAGTGCGCCGAGCGGTTTGCGGGGATCACGGAGAAGCTGGCCGGTCAGTTCGCGAATGGTGGACTGCGTCCCGAGCACGCGCATCCACGGCGCCGCCGGTATCGTTGCGCCACCGGCTTCCAACCGAGCCGATTCGGCGAGGTTGTCGCGCTGCATTTTGACCAACTGCTGCAACGTCAACGCCGTTTCCGTGGAACGGCGGGCCTGCGCTTCGGAAATCTCTTTGGGTTTTACCTCCTCGAAGATCAGCAAGGGCGACCGGCTGTGTTGGCGGTCGTCCTGCGCCACAATCCGGTATTGTCCGATCGGCCCACTCCACTGACCGACGTACTCGCGTTCGCGCGCCATCGGCCACTCGGCGACCACCGTGCCGTCGTCGCTCTCCACCGCAACGCGGGTGAGACCAAAGTCATCGGTAACCTCCCAGTGAATGCGTGCCGGTAGGTCCGGCGGTTGGCGCGTGCGGCCTCGCGGCTGCAGCACGCGGATTTGCGGCGGCCGGTCCGGCTCGATCAACAACCGCAGCTCGGTGCTCAGCTCTTCCCCGCTCTCCGTCCGGGCAAACAATGTCAGCGCGCGCCGTTCCCCCAACGGCACCGACACGCGCCACACTCCGCGCTCGAGCTGGGCGGGTACGCCACCGGCAAACACACCGGCGACCTCGCGATTGGCGCGCGCCAGCAACGTCAACTCCGACCCGGCAGGCACGACGACCGGCTCGGCGAGCGCGTCGAACGTGCGTGACGGACGCTGCATGTAGGCGGGCGGAGTGACCTGCGCGCGCAATTCGCTCCACGCCAGGGGCGGGAGCACGCGAATTTCATGGCGCGCCGTACGGGCCGCCCCCGCACGAAACCGGTAGGCCACGGGCACGGTGACACGCGGCAACCGGTAGCTGAACTCGTGCGGCCCGCGGCTGCTCGGCGTCCCCAACACGATGGTCGTCGCTCGTCCATCGGACGGCGTAAGCTCCAACACGATTTCCTGCGGCAACGGAGTTTCCACCCGGCAGCGCAACTCGACGGCGCGCCCTTGTGTCACCGCAACCGTACCGGGTTGCACGTCGAGGAATTGTGCCATCGCCGAGGCGCTGCGGGCGGCGAATGGGTTGAGGATGCGCGCCAGTGAATTGGTCCACGCATGACCGGCCCACGCCAGGCTCACACCCCACAACACGACCACGCCCACCAAAGCAAAGTTGGCGCGGCGCTGCCGGCGTCGGTCGCGCAGCCGACGCCAATCCACGGCTTGCCAGCCGGGGATGTCGCGTTCGAGGTACGCGCGCACCAGCCGGTCGGGTGTCGGCAAGCGTGCAAACTGGACGTAGTTGATGAGATGGTTGTCGAGCTCGGGAAACGCGCGTTCGAGCCGCACTGCCACGGCTTCGGGGGGTTGCGGTGCGCGCCACGCCGACCACACCCACCACGCGCCCCCGAACAACTCCGCCAGCACCAGCATGACGGCTATCGCGCGCAGACCCACCGTCATCGGCCACAGCAAATCCACGCCCGCCAGCGCCCACAGCGTCGCCAACACAATCCCCAGCACCAGGATGAGCCGGAACAGCATTTGCCACGCATTGAGCTGCCGGCCGATGAAACTCAGTTGTTGGTTCAACTCCTGCACGCTCATGGCAATCGCTCCAAAATTACATCGTCAACAAACAGGTCCCCAGGGCCACCGCCGATGGCGACGATGTGGACGACCAAAAATTCGATGCTGTCGAACAACTCCGCTTGCAATTTGCCTTTGGCGGGCTGGGGGAGCGTCGCGGTCGCGGTCTTCCACGCGCGTCCCACGCCGCCCATGGTGCCACCGGGCACCGGACCAAAATAGAGCTGCTCGAATTTGTAAACCTTACGCAGGTCGTACAACTTGGGGGACTCGTTGCGCTTGGCCTTGGGATGCCACCGGTAGCCCTCCAGCAGGATGCGGCAGTTGGGGCCGGTGGTGCGCGCCGTGGCTTGAAACCGATACCGGCCGCCGGGCGTGACCGGGATGGGCCGCGAATCGGCCTTGATGCCGGGATTATCGGCGGTGAACTGGTCTTTGACGTGCAGGCGCAGCACATCACGGCGTCCGCTTTCGCTCGCCACCACCGTGACAAATTGGTGATTGTCGCGATACCAACTCTCGCCGGGACCGTCGTAGCGCGTCTGCCATCCTTCCAATCCCAAATCGAAACTGCCGTTGAAAACCAGGTTGCTGCCTGCCCAAAGCGGTCGGACGGAAATGATGCAACCGAGTATTAGCCCCGGCCAACAGGAGCGAAGCAGGACGGTTTGCATCGCGGCATCCTCCACGGGTGACTGTATCGTGGGGTGACAATCTCCACAAGCCGCGTCCGCCCATGCGGCGCTCCTCATGTAAATCGGCGCAACGGTTTTTCCGTGTGACAGGTGCAGGAATTTCCGCTACGGTGCGCGCATCTCGGAGGAAACCACATGGAAAAAAAGAAACTGATCGCCTTGTTGCAGTCGGATTTGGAGAAGGAATACGCGGCGTTTAATTTTTATCTG
>JANWVU010000036.1 GCA_025056465.1 Verrucomicrobiia bacterium
CGCCATCCGCGAACGTCGCCCTGACTGATCGCCGCTAACCACCTCACACGCGGTGTGGCCGCGCCAGTAACCAGATCAACACCAGCCCACCAAAATAAAATACGTTTCCTAAAACCTCGTGCACCACGTGGTAGGAAACCGGCACTTGTGGCGCCACCAGGCAAATGCTGACAATCCGCAAAAAATTCGCTCCGATCGCGACAGGCACGGCCACCATCCACAACCCGATGCGTGCACCCCACGGCAGCCGGTAGGCCACCCCTATCATCGTCGCTAGCAAAATCGCTGATACCAATAACCCAAAACCATTACATTCCGTGGCCACGATGTAGTTGCGCCCTTGCACCGACAGCACCAACTGCGGCGGTCCGCCGAGCATCACCGATAACTCCACCGGCACTTCGAGGCTCCGCAGCAACCACGCCGCATACCGGCCGGCCAACGCACGCAACGGCCAGTCCAAGGTCGGAAACCAGCCAATCACAATCCCAAACACAAACAAACCGGCCAACGCCGGCCGCACGGCACGAATGCCCCGCGCTCCAAACACCAACCCCACCATGCCGGCCACCGCACAACAAAACGATAATGTCAACACGGGCACCACGGGTACCGGCACCAGTCGCGGCACCACCGCCAGTGCCAGCCCTGCGCCAATCCAGCCCAAACCGGGGCCGTTCACCTCCGGCGCCGGTCGCGCTTCATCCCACACCGACCGCAACCCGATTAGCAACGCAAACACCACCAGTAACGCGCCGTTGGTCAATTGCGTCACCTGCCAACTCACACGCCCCAGCCACAACACCAACGGCGCATAAATCACCGCGAGCAACAACCCCATCCCGGCCACCCACAGCCAGGGAGCCAAACGAAATTCCGCCCGTGAATTTTCCGAGTTCACAGTCGTCACTTAGACGACATGACAATTGCCGCGTTCAATCTCAAAAGATGTTCGCAATCACATTGTCTTTCTTTCGCCCGGGCCTATCATCGAAACCACATGCGCAACCGAGACGCATTCACGTTGATCGAGTTGATGGTTGTGGTCGGTGTGATCGCGTTGTTGGCGGCGTTGCTGTTGCCGGCCTTGACCACCGCACGCGAAAAAGCTCGGTCAACCCGATGCCTCTCCAACCTCCGCCAAATCGGCGTGGGACTGGGCGTTTATGCGGATCGGTGGACTGACCGCTATCCGTACACTGCCGGAACCATCCCGTGGGGCGCCGTTGACCCAGTTGATGGCACGCCCGGTTGGATGGAGGCCATTGCACCGTACGAGCGCAACATTCGCATCTACCGGTGCCCTTCCGATCCGGACTCGGACTTCAGTTATTTCCTCGGTACCCGCGCCGCCTACGTTGAAGCCGGTGACCGCGCCTCAGTTGACCGCCGTGCAATCCTGTTCCCCTCCGCGTACGTCCTCGGAGGTGATACGTTCTCTGGCCCCGGTCTCTTCGCGCCTGAGGATTGTGATAAGGATGATTACTCCCGCAATCTCGTTGGCGGAACAGACCCTTGGCAACGACACGGCACCCAGCAAAACCTGTTGTTCGCCGACGGTCGCACCCAGAGCTATGCCGGCTACGATCCACTGGAAATGACCTTCCGCTACTACGTGATGGCCGGTTGGTAAAGCAGGCGAGCAACTGCTCGCCTGTCGCGCTTGGAAAGCACAAGCCCACCAAAACACCCGGCACTACCGGGGTTGCACGCGAAATTCCAAAACCTCCTCCGTTTTCACGGGCCGAATGCGCCACTCCCAACCCGTTTCCTCCGCCACTACCCGCGCTCGCCGCGCCACGTCGAAGCTGTCGTCGCGCACAATGAACTCCACGTACAACACGCGCGGGTCGAACTCACGAAGCCATCGCAGGAAACGATTCGCACCTTCCCCCACCACATCGCCAAAAGGACTCAACGGCGCATCGGCAACGGGGCGCAACCGCAAAATCCCGTCCAGTACCACCGGACCCTCCAGTTCATACTGCTCGTCTGCGAAGCGGCTTTGTTGCAACGTGCGCCGCGCCGCTTCCACATCCTGCCGGCGCGACATGGGACGAAACCGCTCCACTACCTTCTGTGCCTCGGCGAACAGTTCGTGATGCGGAACGTAAAACAACTGACCAGCGCGACATTCCAGCGACAGCGGAGCTTGTCGCACGGGCCGCGCCATCGGACACAACGTGTAGTCCTGCCGGTTGGTCACATCGGCCAGCGACGCCTCCGCATCCGCCAGTTCCAACGCCACATCAATTGGGCGCAGGTAAAAAGCACGGTACAGCGCCCGCAAGGTCTCCGCCGCACCGGGGCGCACCAACACCATGAGATAAAATCGGTCCGTCGCTGCTTCGATCGCCTCTAACGTCAGTCGTACCGGGCTGTTGGTCTCCATCAACGCGATCCGTGAAAAATTCGTTAGCACAATCCCACCGGGATGAATCACCAACCGTTTCGGTCCACAGTCGAAGAAAAACGGCGTTTTCGGATACGCTCCGGCGTTGCGTCGAAATTCTGATGGCACGTCCCGAAAACGCTCCGGGTTCGGCCCGGCCTCCCACGCAGTAGCCCTCGCCGCGCTCAACAGCAACAGGACCCAAACCAGCGCGCCCTTCATGCCTCTCCATTCAATTCTGACCGCAACGCGCGCACAAACGCTCGATTCTCTTGTGGCCGCCCAATCGTCACGCGAATCCACTGTGGCATTCCATACGCCCGCATCGGGCGCACGATAATCCCGCGCCGTTGAAGCCGTTCAAACACCCGATCCCCATCGTGAACGTTCACCATCACAAAATTCGCGACGCTGGGGATGAATTCCAAACCGAGTCGCCGAAACTCGTCCGTCAGAAATCTCATCCCGGCGCGTGTCATCGCCACCGTGCGACGGATATGCGCTCGGTCACGCAACGCCGCGCGCGCGCCCACTTGCGCGACGGCACTGACATTGAACGGTTGGCGCACCCGCTCCAGCAACTCAATGCACGAGGGCTGCGCGATACCATAGCCGATACGCAACCCGGCCAGCCCCACAATTTTCGAGAACGTGCGCAGCAATACCACCCGGTGGCTCAGCGCGTAGCCAACCGAGGGCGGTGGATCATCCAAAAACTCCACATAGGCCTCATCGAGCACGCAAATCACATGCGACGGCAGTTGCCGCACGAACCAGTCCAACTCTTCGTTGCTGACCCGGGTTCCGGTCGGATTGTTTGGGTTGGCGATGAACACCAACTTGGTCCGCGGGCTAATGGCCGTCCGCATCGCGCGCAAATCATGGGTCTGTTCGCGAAACGGTACCTCCACACAACGTGCTTGGAACGTCGTGCATAAAAACTTGTAGATGACAAATGCCCGATCCCCCACCACTACTTCGTCGCCGGGCGCCACAAACGCGTGGAAAAGCAGCTCAATAATTTCGTTCGAACCACAGCCAAACACCAAATGTTCCGGTGTCACGCCGAGTTGTTTTGCGAGGTCACGACGAAGGTAAAACACCCCACCGTCCGGGTATCGGTGCATCTCCTTCAACGCGACTCGCATCGCCTCCACCGCGCGCGGCGACGGCCCGAGCGCATTTTCATTCGACGCCAATTTGATGATCCGCTGCGGATCAAGCCGGTAGCGTCGGGCCACCTCTTCTACCGGCCGACCGGCCTCGTACCGCGGAATATCGCACACGAAGCGGTTGGCCAGCGACAAGTATGGCGTCGTCATGGTTCAGCCGTTGACGTTGGGATAACTGCCGAGAATTTTGATCAGAATCGTATGCCGCGCCAGCTCGGCCAGCGCTTTCTTGACCCGCGCGTCTTCGCAATGTCCGATGAAATCCACGAAGAAATAGTATTCCCACGCTTTCTTCTTACTGGGACGCGACTCAATCTTCGTTAGGTTTATCCGATGCCGCTTGAACGCCGCCAACGAATCGTGCAACGCGCCCACCCGATCCTGCGTGGCAAACATCAGCGACGTCTTATCATTGCCGGTCGGCCCGGGATACCGGCGGCCGATCACCAGAAACCGCGTGACGTTGGCGCTGGAATCCTGCACGTCGGTCTCCAGAATTTTCAACCCGTACATCTCCGCCGCCAGCGAACTGGCCAGCGCTGCCGCGTTCGGTTCATTGCGCGCAATCTCCGCTGCACGGGTTGTGCTGGCCACTTCAATCAATTCCGCCTGGGGCAGATTGACCTGCAACCACTGCCGGCATTGCGCAAACACTTGAGCGATGGAATACACCTTCTGAATCTGGTCGCGGGGACAATTCGCCAACAAATTGTGTCGGATGGGAAGAACGATCTGTGCGCAGATTTTCAGGTCGCTGTCCACAAACATGTCATACGTGTGCGTGACGGCCCCCTCCGTGGAGTTCTCAATCGGCACCACGCCGTAGTCCGCTCGACCCTTCGCCACCTCCTGAAACACATCGGCAATTCCCGGTAGCGGCTGATACCGGACGCTGGAACCAAACTTCCGCACTGAAGCCAGATGGGAGTACGTTCCCGGCGGCCCGAGGTACGCGATCAGCAACGGTTTCTCCAGCGCGAGCGCGCTGGACATAATTTCACGATAAATCGCCCGCAGCGACTCCTCCGTCAGCGGCCCACTGTTCAGCCGCGCCACCCGCTGCAAGACTGCTTCTTCCCGGTCGGGCGCGTAAATTTCGTCGCCGGACGCTTGTTTAAGCTGGCCGATCGCCAACGCGCGGCGCGTGCGTTCATTCAGCAACCGCACCAGCCGACGATCAATCTCGTCAATTTGACGGCGCAGGGTTTGTAGGTTGGGTTTCATTGGCTGTTGATGGGGACGCGGCCGATTCCGCTGGTGCCACCGGAGCCGTGGACGCCGTGCTTGTTGCGGTCGGCGCTCGATTTTCCGACGACCGCAACATCGCTGCTTGCTGGCGCAACTCGGCGGCCTTCGGCATGTCATCGAGGCTGCGCAGCCCGAAATGTTCGAGAAATTTCTGCGTTGTGCCGTACAACATGGGATGTCCCGGCGCATCGCTTTTGCCCACAATCGTAATCAGGTCACGCTCCAGCAACGTCTTCAGCACACCGTCCACCTCCACTCCCCGAATCGCCGCAATGTCCGCGCGCGCGATCGGTTGGCGCAACGCGATGATCGCCAGCGTTTCCAAGGCCGGCGGCGACAGCCGGTAAGGACGCGCCTCCCCGTGCAGTCGGGCCAGCCAGGGCGCAAATTCCGGGCGACTCACCAAGCGCCAACCGCCCCCCACTTCCACCAATTCAAAACTGCGCTGCGTTGTGTCCCACTCCACCTTCAGTTCCTGCAACGCCGCGGCAATCGCTGCCTCGCGCGTGGCGCGAAACGACTCCGTGACGCCGGGATTTTCCTCATCTCGCGCCTCGGCCAGAATCCGTCGAATATCCCGCGGCGTCAGCGGCCGATCGGCGGCGAACAACAATGCCTCAATGATATGCTTCAGTTCCATCGTCCGTCCTGTTCATTCCCCTACCCTGCGTGGGCGGCGCGCATGATGACAATCTCACCGAACGGCTCGGCCTGATGAACGCGCAACCGTTTCAGTCGAATCAGCTCCAACAACGCCAGAAAGGTCACCACAATCTCGGTGCGTGACGTGGCGCGCTCAAACACCTCGCTGAAGCGCATCTCCGCCCGCTCGCGCATGGTATACAAGATTTCCTCGATTTTGTCGCTGACCGTAAACTTCTCCTCCACAATCTCGCGGAAATCTTCCCGCTGTTGCGCCTTCTCCAACACCATCTGAAACGCGCGAATGAGGTCGAAGATACTCACCTCGGCCAGCGGCGGCGCGTGCTCGTCGCCGGTCGGCTCGTCCTCCAAACCCAGCCGGTGGAATCGCCGACTTTGCTCCGCTTCGCGGCGCGCCAACTCGCGGGCGGCCTCTTTGAATTTTTTGTACTCAACGAGTTGCCGGATTAACTCCCAGCGCGGATCTTCCCCCTCCTCGGGTGTGGTATCGGTGGCCTGTTGATCGGCGGGTAATAACTGCCGGCTTTTGATGTACATCAACGTGGCCGCCATGACCAGAAACTCACCGGCCACCTCGAGGTTCAACATCTGCATCAACGACAAATATTCCATGTACTGGTTGGTGATCCGCTCAATCGGAATGTCGTAGATGTCGACTTCTTCTTTCTTGATCAGGTAAAGCAGCAAATCCAGCGGACCTTCAAACACCTCCAACTTGATTTTGTAGTCCGCCTCCATAAGCGACATCATCCGCGACCCTACCGCAATCCCACCACTTCCCGCACTCGCCGCATCGTTTGGTCGGCCACCACCCGCGCTCGCTCCGCGCCCTCGCGCAACACCTGTTGCACGTAGTCTAGATTCCGTTGCAATTCGGCCCGCCGCGCGCGCATTGGTGCAAAGTGCGCCAGCAACGCATCCGCCAATACGGTCTTGAGCGCGCCGTAACCATACCCACCGGCTGCGAGTTTCATTTCCTGTTCACGCGCCAGTGCCGGATCCAACGCGCGCAACAGTTGCAGCGGAATATTTTGATCCAGGTTCGTTTTCGGCGCCTCGACCGGTTGCGAGTCGGTCACGATGCTCATGATTTTTTTGCGAGTCGCTTTTTCCTCACCGAAAATCTCGATGGTGTTGCCGTAACTTTTCGACATCTTGCGACCATCGGTGCCCGGTAGGACTGCGGTGTCGGGACGGATGACCGCTTCTGGTAAGACAAACGTCTCACCAAACAAGCGGTTGAACGTGCCGGCAATGTCGCGGGTTATTTCGATGTGTTGTTTCTGGTCGCGGCCCACCGGCACCCGCGCGCCCTGCACAATCAGAATATCAGCCGCCTGCAATACCGGGTAGGTAAACAATCCCACATTGGGCTTCAATCCCTGGGCGATTTTGTCTTTGTAACTGACCGCGTTCTCCAACATCGGCATCGGCGTCACACAGGCTAAAATCCACGCCAACTCGGTGACCTGCGGCAGGTCACTTTGCCGGTAGAACACCGTCCGTTTCGGGTCCAACCCACACGCCAGAAAATCCAACGCCACATCCAGAGCGTTCTCGCGCAATTGGGCAGCATCCGTCACGCTCGTCAGCGCGTGATAATCCGCGATGAAGTAAAACGCCTCGCCTTGCTGCGCCAGTTCCAACGCCGGGCGCATCATGCCGAAGTAGTTGCCGAGGTGCAGCTTGCCGCTCGGTTGAATCCCGGACAAAATTCGCATGGCGGTGCAGGATACGAATCGCCTCGGCCCATCGCGAGGAAAAATCTTTTCATTCGGGGCGCCAAACCAGCAACCCAGAAAGTGATTGAGCAGCGGGGGTGCTCCCGGTATTCTATGCGCGTTCGCGGTAGCCGCAGTGAGTTGGTAGATTGTCAGTCCAGCCTCGTTAGCCGGTGACAGTCCGAAACCCGATTGTCGGGAACAGTCACGGGCCACCCGCAGAAAAAGGAAGCGTAGTCCATGGGAACGCGGTTATTCGTCGGCAACCTCTCCTTCAACTCCACCGAGGGCGATCTGATGGAGCTGTTCAAACAGGCCGGTCAGGTCACCCGTTGCGATTTGATCGTGGACAAGTTCACCAACCGTTCGCGCGGGTTTGCCTTTGTGGAGATGGCCACGCAGGAGGAAGCCCACAGAGCCATCCAGATGTTCAATGGCAAAGAATTCGGCGGCCGGCAGCTCACCGTCAACGAAGCCCGCCCTCGTGAGGAACGATCGGGCGGTAGCGGTGGTGGTGGCGGCGGGCGCGGACATCGCGGTCGCGACCGCCGGTAGGCCAGCGATACCGGCTTCCGATTACTTTGCCTCGTCTCGGGCGTGCGCAACACAAAGACCCGAGGTGCGTCGCCGCAACATCCCCGCACCGCACAACGCCAGCGCCACCAGCGCAAAGCCGGTGGGTTCGGGGATGATCAACTCGAAGTTGTCGAAGTTCGGATCGGCGAAGTAATACCCGTCGTCGAAGTTTTTCGCCGTGATGCGCAACTCGACGTTTTGACCTGCCAACCGCGACAGGTTCGCAAACACGGTGAAGTGAAAACCCGGTAGGTCCGTATCCACGGCGCTGATGGCACCCGTCATCTCGCCATCGGGATCGAGCGTCAGACCAAACCGATCAATGACCAGCAACGTCAGTTGAAGCGTCGCGCCAAGAACCTCGACCACCACCGCATCGCCGCTCAGACTCAGACCCGTGCCGGTCGCGTCCACACGCACATCCGCAAGACTCAGGTCAAACTTCAGAATCGGCTTGTCGGTGTCCACATCGAAAAATGCTGACCGGTGAACCTCATATTCACCGTCCATGCCGACCTCGGTGGTTGCCACTTTGAAGAAATGATTTCCGGTCGCGTCGCGCCCGATGCCAAACACGCCAACCGGGGCCGTTGGTCCGCTCCAGTCCACCAACGACCGCGTGCGTTCAAAATCCGGGTCCGTCAACCGGCTACCGAGCGTGAACCCGCCCGTTGTGCCGAGCAAAAAGGATGTCTGAAACGCCGTGTTCGGCGCGCTTGTCACCACGTCCATCTCAAGCCGCACGATGCTGCCGCGCGACGCGCGACCCAACGTCAGCGGATTGTCGCGGAAAAACGCCAACGCATCGGCAGGGTTGGAGAAACTCTGCGAATAGGAAATCCCGCCACCGCGTGCCGAGAATGTCAGCGATTCAAACGCCGACCCGCTGAACGTTGGATTGACCAGCGACACCACCAATTGATTGTGCGCGAGGTTGACCACGCTCAGGTCCACCTCCGCCACGGACCGCAATGTCCGCATGCCTGCCGTGCCGGTTGCGTTCACGCCCAACGTTCCGTGCGCCAGATAATCGCTGGCGCCGCTGCCCGGTAGCGCACCGGCTGCGTTCGGATTACCGGCCAACGCCGACGATACACTCGACCCGGTAGGCAACCCGGCAATCTGGCCATACGCCTGCGCGAATGAGTTCGCGCTCGCCAACCCGGCCATGATCGCGCTGGTGCTGACTTCCGTCAGCCCACTGACCGGCGCGTCAGCCCGCACCCGCGCCGAATTTACTTTACCAGTTCCGTCGGCCTCCGATGAGGCGGTGACGGTGCCGGCCGCGCCATTCGCTTTGGCGGTCGCATCCGCTCGTGTGGCGGTGCCCCACGTTTCCGCGTGGGCGGAGGCGTTGGCCGAGCGCGGACCACTGCCCGTCAACCCCGCATACGCCTCGGCGGTCGCGGTGGCGCGCGTGGCGCTCTGCGCCGTGCTGTTGGCAACGGCGTTACCGGCAGCGCCACCGCTGAATCCCCGCCCACCGGTCGCCACGGCCCGCACCGAAACTGAGCCAGTATTGTTGATACCGAATCCCTCTGCGGTCGCCGCGCCGCCGTGCCCGCCCATGCCGCTGCTGTGTGTGCGGTCGCCACCTAACCCACCGGTGGCGTTCAACGACATGTCCAGGCCACCGACCGCAACCGTGCGATGCAATCGGGTGATTGCCTGGCCTCCATTCCCGCCCTGCACACCGGTACCACCAAAACCACCCTGAGCGTTTTGCATCAATGTCAGCAAACCAGCCGTCGAGCCGTTGACCGCATTTTCAATCAAGGCGTCCGCGCCGTGCCCACCGGCCGACGTTCCGTTGCCACCGTTACCGCCACGCACGCGTGCGTCCAGCGTCACCGAGCCGGTACCGCTCGAACCCTGGATGCCACTGATGCTGGCCGATGCACCTACTCCGCCGCTACCAGCCGAGGCTCCCCCGCCGCTGCCGCCCGTCGCCGATGCTGTGAGAGACACGCTGCCCGCGCCCGTGTTGGCCACGCTCACATTTTGAATCGTTGCGCTCCCGCCATTGCCGCCCGCACTTGACCCCGCTCCGCCGGCACCCCCGCGCGCTTCGAGGTTACCGGTCACACCGAAACCGCTCGTTGAATTTCCAAGCGCCAGATTTTGAACCGTGCCCATGCCACCGCTACCGGCGCTGTTCCCGGCTCCACCTGCACCGCCTTGTGCATTCACAAACGCGAACAACCCGCGCGTGCTGCTTGCCGTGCCCTGTGCCGTCGCGCTGCCACCTGCGCCGCCATGACCACCGCTCAAACCCGAACCACCGTCCCCACCGCGTGCATTGTTGTGAATTGTTAGAAAACCGGCCCCTCCGTGAGACGCGTTCAACGCTGACCCTGCATCACCGCCGTTACCCGCCTGCGCCCCAAAACTCCCGCCACCGGCACCGCCAGTCCCCTGTTGACGCAACGTCAACTGTCCGCTCGCCGAACCGCTGGCGGCGTTGACCACATTCACGTCCGCGCCACGACCGCCCCGCGCACCGCCATGACCTGCACCACCAACACCGCCCACCACACGCACATCCGCCTCCGCGTTACCCGCCGAGGCGCGTGCGATACCGGTGGCTGTTGCACTCTGACCATCACCACCAGCAAAGCCGGCGCCGGTCGCTTGCCCGCCCGCACCACCGGTCGAATTCACCAAAGCATAACCCCTGCTGACGCCATTGGCCTCGGCACGCGCTTGCGCCGAGCCGGCGTTTCCGCCATTGCCGGCAAGCGTTGTGGGCGCCGAACCGCCAACCCCGCCGTTGGCTTCCGCGTATGCGTCGGCGACTGCACCATTCGCCGTGGCGACGCTCGAAGCGGCACCACCGGTTCCTCCCTGGCCACCGGCCCCGTTGACCGCACCGCCCCTACCGCCCGTTGTGGCAACCGAGACCTGCGCTTGCCTGCCGGCCGCATCAGCGGTCGCGACTGCAACCGATTGTGCATCGCCCCCGCGACCACCACCGCCACCGCCAAGACCACCGGTGTTGGCGATGGTTGCTTTTGCATCGCCGGTCGTGTTGCGCGCGCTTACCGACACATCCGTCGCGCCACCGACACCAGCCTGACCGCTTTGCGACGCACCACCCGCGCCACCATTCGCTGTCGTCTCTAGTTCCAATGTGCTGGTGCTCTTGATGGTCGCGAGCGTGCTGGAAACTGCCCCACCGTTACCGGCCGTGCCGCCGCCAAAATTGTCGCCACCGCCGCCCCCTATCAGCACCGAACGCAATGTGATGGCCTGTGCGCCTTCGCCATCGAGTGCGTTGCTGGTGTTGATACTGGCACCGTGGCCGGCATTACCACCCTGCGCATTGCCCCCGCGCCCGCCGGTCAAAACCGCCGTGACCGTTGCTCGACCGCTACCGGCATTTGCGCTCAAACCACCCAACGTCGCCGCGCCACCGTCGGCACCGTTGCCATTCAACCCGTTGCCGCCGTTTCCGCCGGTTGCATCGGCGCGCACCACGGCTTGTTGAAAAGACGAGAACGATCCAGCCACGTGCGCCGCGCCGGCAGCGCCACCCACCGCACCCTGTCCGCCTGACCCGCCCAACGCTTCGATGCCGGCATCAATCCGATGCGAGCCGCCCGCATTGAGCGTGGAACTCGCGTTGCCGCCCGTGCCACCGATTCCGGTAGCGCTCGCACCACCGATTCCACCCACGGCTTTCTGTCGCATCTCCGCAACACCCGACGCGCTGTGCGCCAACGCAAACACAGCATCCGCCAGCGACACGCTGCCGCCGGCCCCGCCGTTGGCGCCGTCGGTGCCGTTGCCACCGAGACCGCCAACCGCCTGCGCGCGTGCGGTTGCTCCACCGCTGCTGGAAATCGCCGTTACGCCACCGGACGCAATTGTGGCCGAGCCACCATTGCCACCGCTGCGCCCTCCTACGGCGCCTCGCCCACCCGAACCACCGGTAACGTCCGCGCTCGCCGTGGCGCCACCGACTGCATTGGCAGACGCTTGCGCCGTGGCATCGCCACCGTTGCCGCCAAAACCACTGTTGCGCGCGCTGCCGCCGTTACCGGCCCTGGCGTTGGCTGCTGCTGCTGCCGCTGCTGAGCGGTTCGGCCCCGAGTCGTTCGCCGTTGCTGTAGCGGAAGCCGCCCCACCATCGGCACCGTTACCGATCGCCAACGTGTTCCCGCCGAACCCGCCAAATGCCGAGGCTTCCGCCGAGGTTGTGCCGGTCGCGCTGCCGCCGCCGGTGGCACTGGCTTCCGCCGTGGCATCGCCGGCTGAACCACCGGCCAACGAACCGCTGCCACCACGTCCGCCGAATGCTGTTGCCTTGACCACGGTGCGGCCGGTTGTATTCGCGCCGCTCGCCGCAGCCTGCGCCAACCCGCCGTCACCGGCGTTGGCCGTGACCGCCCCGGTGTCGCCACCGTCACCGGCCAGTGCGTTGGCCGTTACCGAAAATTCCACGGAATCACCGGCAGAAGAAATTCGGCTCGTCGCATTGCCACCATTGCCGCCCGCGCCGAACGCTGCACTGCCGCCGTTGCCGCCGCGCGCCGTCTGCGCAAGTGTAACGTTGATCGGAGCGCTTCCCGAAACGGAGTTGACCAATGATACGGGCGCGCCACTACCGGCATCGGCATTGAGACTGCGCGCTTCGCCGCCCGCACCGCCAATCGCAGTCCCTGAGACCGTAACGGAGCCGCCCGAGGAAGTGCCGCTGACGTTGCCCAACGTCGCCGTGCCACCGTCGGTGGCGTTGCCGCCCAGTAATCCAAGGCCGGTATTGCCACCCGCGCCACCTTTGGCGATTGCCTCGACGGTCACGCTGCCGGCACCGCTGCCGGTGGCCTCGGCATGCGCGCTACCGGCCTCGCCAGCAGAACCCGCTTCGCCGATGTCGCCGGTCGGCACCAAATTCGGCAGCGAGAATTTGATCCCGCCGGCACCGCCCGTGCCGCCAGCACCACCCGTCGCCTCCGCGCGCACGTTCAACGCGCCCGGGCCGGCATGTGTGCCGGTCGCCGATGCCGTGGCGTTGCCGGCATTCCCACCGTCCCCACCATCGGCAGGGTCGGCTTGAATCGAATCACCGCCCTTGCCGCCTGTCCCACCGGCACCGCCAACTGCCGTCGCCGTGACCGATGCCGCCGCGCTGCCCGAGCCAGTCACCGTGGCGGTTGCCGTAGCACTGTTGCCGTCGCCACCGGTTCCGCCGTCGCCCGGTGAAACCGCGATTTCACCGATGTCCTCGATTTCAATTCCCGCGCCAACGCCGCCGTAACCACCCGTGCCGCCCGCGCCACCGCTAGCCGTCGCGCGCACGATGCCCGAACCGCTGGCCGTTGCGTTCGCGGTGCCACCCGTTCCACCTGTGCCACCGGCACCGGCTTCCACAATCTCCACCTCACCGGGACCAATCTGAAGCACCGCACCGTTCCGCCCAAACGCGCCCAATCCGCCATTGCCACCATTGGCGGTCGCGTTGGCGTTTGGACCGTTGGCGGTCGCCGTCGCGGCACCGCCGTTACCGGCGTTACCGCCTTGTGCGTTGGCGTCGTCGGCCGGCAGGCCAGTGCCACCGGCTCCGCCCGTGGCGCTGGCGGTGTTCGTTGGATCACCGCTCGACACAGATGCCGTGGCCGACTCCCCATCCGTGCCGGTCAACGGCGCAATCTCATCGCCATCACGTCCGATTTGGACATCTGTCGCTGCCCAGCCCGACAGCGCGAATCCGAAAAACAAAACCACACACCAGACACACCAAAAAGATAACGAGAAAAATAGCTTCATGCGGCCCTCAAAGAGAGTTGTTTGAAATTGCGGCCCTTACCGGACACCTCTTTTCGCGTTGCAACCCGCCAGCCGAGGACTGTACGCGGCTTACCTAGCCGCATGGTAGGTCTTGTCAACGGCTCGACTGTTACAAATCCGTCAATTTTGCCACCCTTCCCCCGTTCTCAGAGCTGCGAATCGCTGTCCCGACACCGCGATGCATTCAGCGCCAGAGACGAAACACCGGCCCGACTCAGTCTATGGGGTGGCGGAGTGTTGTTCGTGAATGGTGATGTGACGCACCAACCAACGTTGTTGCGAGTCGCTGCTGCCAAGCGCCACGCGAACTGGTTGGTTGGGTTGACTAACTCCCTGAAGCTCGTGAGGTCGTCCGTTCCACTCGACGCGCAGTCGGTCGAGACCGAAATGAATACGCACGCGGTGCCAAACACCCGATGCCAATGCAAACGGCGGCTCACCAGGTCGGCGCGCGGTGTTCTGCGCCGTGTGCATTAGCCGCAGAACCAACCCGGCATGCAATCCGTCTTTGGTGCGGAGTGACGAGGCCAGCCGTACGCTGGCCGGATCGGCGGGCTGGCCGCGTCGCGCTTTGGGTGCCACCAACGCCCATTCCAACCACGATTCGGAGGACGACGTGCGATTCAAAAGCATCAACTCGCACTCGATCGTTAGCGGCAGCCGGTAAAGCTGTTCGGTCATCGCCCGGCCGCCTTGAATCGTGATAACACCGTCCGGCGCAACACCGAACCCGGTCGCAGTCGGGGCACTCAACCACATGATGTCATCCGACACCGATTCAACCCGGCATTCCTCGATCGCATCCCACGGAATGTCGAGGGCGCCGAGTTGTTTGGTCTGCATCGCCAAATGCGTGGCTACCGGCCGCAAGCGCAACCGACGCGCACCATGAAGTTCGACCAACACCGCTTCGCGATCTGTTGCGTTGATTTTGCGGATGGTTTTCCACGCGAGATTGGTCGTGGACGTGTTGGAGACAAGCGCCGCGAACCCTGGCACGCTCGCGGTGCCGTGCAGCCGGGTGCCGTCCTGCAGCATAACCGTCAACGGCAGCGACGCGAGAAGGAAAGCGGTCAACGTCATGGGAACCGCACAACAGTTTCCGACACTCGCCACCGTTGACGTGGTGCACCACTGACGAGGTCGAGATGAAAAGCGTCGTACCATGCGTGCACGGCGTCGGTGGTAAACGTGCGTCCGTTGAATTGAATTTCCAACCGCTCATCCGACCAGCGCACGCGCAGGGGGATGGGCTGGTTGCGGGGAAACGGTCCGTCTCCTTCGTATAACGTCACCGCATGACCATTGTGACGCGAAGCGCCGATGATCTGACGACCCCCACGCTGGCCGACGAAGACCGAGAGAAAGCGCTTCGGCTCCGTGTCGCGTGGTTCGTCGGCTGGTACAAATCGGACAGAAAACATCGCGTCCCGCGGTGTGTCTTGGGTGAGTTGAATCGCGCACTCGAATGTGATCGGTCGCGCAAACGTCCGCGCCGTGCGCACCGTCCAGCCATCCAGCAAAATTGAGTCGGTCCGCAACTCCGGTGGGTTTGTGGGTCGAGCTTCCGGATCCGACGATGTGATGGGCAACACTTCCCAATCCAACTCGCGTCCACCGGCCCGTCGGCAATACGCGGAGCGAATCGCGCGCACCGGTATGGTGCACGGCCCAAACAAAGTTTTGAGGGTCCAGTGCGTGGCTGTGAGTTGAGCGGTGACCTCGTCCTGATTGAGAAGTTGAATTGTGACAGTCTCGCCAACGTTCGACGGGTGGATGCGACGAATCCGGTCCCACTGTATTTCAACCAAAGCACCGCCCGGTAGCGTGACAGGAAGTGCGGTCGTCGTTGGCTCGCCAATGACGCGGGAACCATCCGCCAAATGCGTGACCAACACCAGCGGTTCCGCCCCACCGGCTTGCATGGCCAGCAACAGCAGTAGCAAACTGGGCCGAGAGACGTTCATCTACCGGCCCTGTAGAGCCGACGATGTGCCAGCCGCACTGCCCGGGCACCTGCTCCGTGACGTCTTTGGTTTCGGGCCGGCGTTGGCAATGCTTGCGCCGCAACCGCTAGCGCATCCCAAGCAATTTGCCGATGTGCGGCGAGTAGCTGACCACTACACCCGCTACCATGATGCTGACGATACTCATCAATTTGATGAGGATGTTCAAAGATGGCCCGCTGGTGTCTTTGTAGGGGTCGCCAACCGTGTCGCCCACCACGGCGGCCTTGTGCGGGTCGCTGCGTTTGCCGCCGAACTTGCCGCTTTCGATCCATTTCTTGGCGTTGTCCCAAGCGCCACCGGCGTTAGCCATTGTGACGGCCACGAGAAACCCCGTGGTTAACCCGCCAACCAAAAGGCCCATCACCCCCGGCACTCCGAAAATCAACCCGGTAATGATTGGCACAATCACCGCCAGCAAACTCGGCAACACCATTTCCCGTTGCGCTCCCTGTGTACTGATGGCGACGCACGAAGCGTAATCGGGCTCCGCTGTGCCTTCCATGATGCCTTTGATTTCGCGGAATTGCCGACGCACTTCCTCAACCATCCGACCGGCCGCGCGGCCCACGGCTAACATTGTCAATGCACTGAATACGCACACCAACATCGCGCCGATGAACACCCCGGCCAACACCTCAGGGTTCAGCAACGTGATGTTGAACCGTTGGTTCACGAACTCCGTCAGCGGCTGCGTGATGATTGCTTTGGCTTCCAACGCCGATGCACCGCGCGCCAGACTCACGCGCACCTCTTCCATGTACGCCGCCAACAACGCCAACGCCGTCAGAGCTGCCGACCCAATGGCGAACCCTTTGCCGGTCGCGGCAGTGGTATTCCCCAAAGAATCGAGCGCGTCCGTCCGCTCACGCACAAACGGCGGCTGATGACTCATCTCGGCATTCCCACCGGCATTGTCCGCAATCGGCCCGTACGCGTCCGTGGCCAAGGTTATGCCCAGTGTGGACAACATCCCGACCGCTGCCACGCCCACACCGTACAGCCCCCACTCCAAATTCGAGAACCCACCGGCTGTCCCGAACGCGACGATGATGCCCACCACCACCGCCAGCACCGGTATCCAAGTGGACAAAAACCCAATCGACATCCCGCCAATGATTACCGTCGCCGGACCGGTTTTTGCCTGTTCGGCAATGAACTGAGTCGGTCGGAAATCGGCCGCCGTGTAATACTCGGTCGCTTTCGCGATGATCAATCCGGCTGCCAATCCCGCGACGATAGACCAGAACACTCCGAAGTGCTCTGGCAACAACGCGCGCGTCAGCCACCATGATGCCAACACGATCAAGAGGGAGCTGAGGTTCACGCCACGACCCAACGCCTTGAGTAACTCTTTTTGCGACGCCCCCTCCTTGGTGCGCACCACCAAGACGCCCACCACGCTCAACACCGTGCCGATACCGGCAATCACCATCGGCAAAACGGCTGCCCGCACGGCCATTTCCACCGACTGGGCCACGAACGCCGCAGCACCCAACGCCGCCGCCGCCAAAATCGCACCGCAGAACGATTCATACAGGTCCGCACCCATACCGGCCACGTCGCCGACGTTGTCGCCCACGTTGTCCGCAATCGTTGCCGGGTTGCGCGGATCATCCTCGGGAATACCGGCTTCCACTTTACCCACGAGGTCCGCGCCCACATCCGCCGCCTTGGTGAAAATGCCACCACCGACGCGCGCGAACAACGCCTGCAAACTCGCTCCGAAACTGTACGCCAACAACGCCACCGTCACCGTGTGGATGTTGAGGTCGGTCATCGTGTACAAACAGTAGAACCAAATCGAAATCGCGAGCACGCCGAATCCCACCACGTTTAGTCCCATGACGGCGCCCGACCGAAACGCCAACTGCAAGCCACTATTCAATGAATTTTTCGCGGCGTGAGCCGTGCGGTTGTTGGCGTAGGTGGCAGTCTTCATTCCGAGGAACCCGGTGAGTGCGGAGATGATGCCGCCCGTCAAAAAAGCAAACGGTGCAAATGGCGACTGAATTCTCAGCCCAAACGCCAAAATCAGCATCAGCACAAAAATCACCGCCATGACGATTGCTACGACCTTGTACTGTTGCTTCAGATATGCCAAAGCGCCCTCGCGCACGTGCTGAGCGATTTTGATTTGGGTCTCGTCACCTTCGGGTTGTTTTTTCATCCAGGCGTAGAAATAAGCCGCGGCCCCCAACGCCAGCAGCGCCCCCACCGGCGCCAGGTACCACAGCGCAGGAATCGGTGGCTTCTCGCCCATCTCCAGGAGCGCGGCCGTGGCTGTTCCACTCATCGCCACCCAAAACAACACCAGTGCCGTGACAAAACGTGCGTACCATTTCATCTGATTTTTTCCTCCTCGGGATTCTTCTCCTACCAACGGGGTTGGGAAACGGCGAGTTGTTAGCCAAGGCCACCGGCAGGGTCAAGCATGGAAACCGCCGCTGTCCCTTAGCAAATCCCGACGCGAAACGCGCCGTGCCGTTGGCTAATCGTGCAACACGAACTTCCCGTCGCGCACGATCCACATCACGTAATACGTGTCGGTTATGTCGCCCTTTTGGTCGAAACGCAGGGGTCCCATCGCCGTTTGAAACTCCGCACTGTGCAAGTAATCTGTCAGGGCTTGGTACTCGGTGCTACCGGTTTTCTCGATCGCCTCCAGCAACACATTGGCCGCGATGTAACCGTAAATCGCATAGGCGCCCGGTGCCCCATACCGTGCCCGGTAGGCCTCTAAAAATGGTCGCGCCGATTCTTTCTGCTCGGGATCGGGTCCAAACGTTAGATAAATTCCCTCAGCCGCGGCACCCGCCGTTTGGATCAACGCTGTGTCAATCAACCCATCTCCGCTCATCAATGGCGCTGTCAGCCCCGCTTGCCGCGCCTGTTTCAACAACGGCCCACCCTGATCATATACGCCCCCGAAATACCACAGATCTGGCTTCGTGCGCCGAATCGCTGAAATCACCGCGCGAAAATCCAGCTCCTCTTTCGGCACCCCGGCATAGTAAACAGGCTTCAC
>JANWVU010000037.1 GCA_025056465.1 Verrucomicrobiia bacterium
TGTTGCTGGGTAATCACAGACTACCGGCGGCGTTGGCGTTGATCGCGTTGGGAATCGGGTACGCGGTGCTGTTTCGGTGGAGTGAAGTCGCGGCGTTGCCGGCAGTGGCGGTACATCTCCCGCAATGGCATGTGCCAGCTTGGTCGGACATCGTGACCGGGTTTCTGGTGTTGGCGTTGCCGCAGATTCCGTTGTCGCTCGGCAACTCGATTCTTGCCACCCGGCAGGTGGCGCAGGATTTCTTTCCCGACCGGCCGCTGACGGTGCGACGGATCGGGTTGACGTATTCGTTGATGAATTTGATCGCGCCGTGGTTTGGCGGCGTGCCGGTATGTCATGGGTCGGGCGGGATGGCCGGGCATTATGCGTTCGGCGGACGCACGGGCGGGTCGGTGTTGATTTACGGTGGTCTGTACTTGGCACTCGGATTGTTTTTCAGCGACGGGTTTGCGGGGTTGACGAAGGTGTTTCCCTTACCGGTGTTGGGCGTGATTTTGTTGTTTGAGGGGCTGACGTTGCTGACGTTGGTGCGCGACCTGAGTGACAGCAAACCGGATTTTGTGATGGCGTTGTTGCTTGGATTGATTGCCGGCGGACTGCCGTACGGCTACGTCATCGCGTTGGTGGCCGGCACGGCGCTCGTGTATGCCGTCCGCGCCGGTAAGATTAGGGTGACCACGGAATGACGCGGTTGCAATTGGAACGATGGCAGGTGGCGGTGTACGCGGTCGCCATCGCGGCGGGGTGCGCGGTGGGGTGGAGCGCGCCGGATACCGGGCCGGTAATGGAGCGGGCGTTGTGGCCGGTGTTGGCGGGGTTGTTGTACGTGACGTTTGTGCAGGTGCCGCTCGATCATCTCGCGGACGCGGTGCGCGACCGGCGGTTTCTCGGCGGGTTGTTGGTGACGAATTTCCTGATCGTACCGGCATTGGTCTGGTTGTTGGCGCGCGTGTTACCGGGGAACGGGGCGCTGGTGTTGGGCGTGTACTTGGTGCTTCTCGTGCCGTGTACGGATTGGTATGTGAGTTTCACGTTGCTGGGCGGCGGCGACGCGCGGCGGGCAACGGCATCCACGCCGGCGTTGCTGCTCGCGCAGATGGTCGCGTTGCCGGCGTATTTGTGGTTGTTCATGGGACGGGAGTTTACCGGCTTGGTGCGGGCGGGGGCGTTTGTAGAGGCGTTTTTCGGTTTGATTGCGACACCGTTGTTGCTGGCGTTGGCAACGGAATGGACGGCGCATCGGTCGGAGTTGGTCGCCCGGTGGCGGGTGGCTTCGGCGTGGTGGCCGGTGCCGATGTTGGCGGCGGTGGTGTTCTTGATTGCCGGCGCGCAGGTGCGAGAGGTGGCAGACGCGGCGGGTCAACTTGGGGCGGCGACGTTGGTGTTTGTGGTGTATGCGGGGGTGATTCCGTTTGTGGCGCGGTGGGTGGGGCGGCGTTACCGGCTGGATGTCCCGGCGCAGAGGACGTTGGTGTTCAGCGCGGGGACGCGGAATTCGTTTGTGGTGTTGCCATTTGCGTTGGCGCTGCCGGCGGAGTGGCGATTGGCGGTGGCGGTGGTTGTGTTGCAGTCGGTGGTGGAGTTGGTTGCGATGGTTATTTACCTGTGGTGGGTGCCGAGTCGGTTATTGCCTGAACGCGCCCCGTCGTAAGTCCAGCCGGGCAACTGTCTGGCAACGGAAGCTGGGTATTCTTACAGAGAAGAACATTGACTTACTTGGTTTGTGAAGTAAGACTTATTGACATGAAGAATACCCAGAGAACCGACACAATCCGATTCACCGTCAAAGGGCAGGTGGTGATCCCCCGTTGGCTGCGACAAGAGTATCAGATTGAAGAAGGCACGCGGGCGATTGTCGAGGCTACTCCTGAGGGTATTTTGATCAAGCCGGTGACCAAGGCTCGGATTCAGAAGCTCCGCGGCATCCTCAAGCGCAAGCCTGGCGAGAAGTCATTGGCGCAAGAATGGGCACAGCATAAGACCGAGGAAAAGGCGCTGGAGGAAGCCAAGTATGCCCGCCTCACCGGTTCTCGATAGTTTTGCCCTGCTGATCTTTCTGCGGGATGAGCCGGGCGCCGAGAAGGTGGCAACACTCCTCGCAAAAGCCGGCGAACGCGAGCACCCCCTTCACATGACGGAGGTCAACTACGCGGAAGTCCAATACATCATCCGCCGCAAAGACGGCGAGGCTGCGTGGCGGATGGTGGCCGGGGAACTGGCGGCGTTGCCCATCGAATTCCATCCGGTCGATCGCCGATTGGCGGATCAGGCCGCCGATTTCAAGACGCGCTTCAAGCTGAGCTTGGCCGACGCATTTGCCGCCGCGCTGGCCAAGGTACGCAATGCCGAACTGGTCACCGGCGACCCCGAATTCAAAGCACTCGAAAGCGAAATCAAAATCGGTTGGCTGAAATGATGGGGTGGCGGTGATTGTGTTGCAGTCGGTGGTGGAGCTGATTGCGATGGTTATTTATTTGTGGTGGGTGCCGAGTCGGTTGTTACCGGCGGCAGCGCCAGCCAAGGTTGGATGTTGAACTGGCTGTCGAGGAATGCGAACGGGCCGCGCACCTCGTCGTAGTGGAGGCCGTGGAGGCCAGGCGGGCCGATTTGGAGGTGGCGGTCGGTGATGCGGAAGTCGCGTTCGCGTTCGCGCGGCGGGATGGCTTGGAGATCGGTCTCGTGGAGTTTGCCGGCGGCGTGCGAAGCACTCGGTCTCGACCCGACCATTGCCGTAACCGCGCTGATCAAAGCACCGTCGTTCATCTCGTGCCTCGCGGCCCATGGATGGCTCTCGCTGATTTTTCCGCGGGCGCACAAGAACCGTGCCTCTAGGCATAGGTTTGCGCGGCGTGGCGCAGTTCTTCGATGAATACGGCGAGCGGTTTGTTCGTTGTCGTACCGGTGCGTTGCGCAGCGGCGATGCAGAGCGGCTCGGGTGGCAGCGTCAGCGGCTTGAGTTGGACCCGCGGTGGCGCAAAACGGGCTGCACCTGCGGTCACCAGCGCAACTCCCAGCCCTGCGTCCACCGCCGCCAGCAGGCTGTTCACGCCATCGTATTCACCGGCGAAGCGGGGTCGCAACTTGTGCCGACGCAACCACTCGGTCACGATGTCCCAATATTCCGGGTAGTTGCGCCGGCAAAACATGAGCAGCCCGGCCTGTGCCGCCTCAGCCGGTGGCACTTGTTTTCGCTTGGCGAGGGGATGACGCCCACCGACGGCCAACCGCCATGGAGCACGCACCAGTCGCGTCCATTCCAGGCCGCGTTGTTTTTGCTCTTCGCCCACCGTGACGGCGACATCGAGCGTCTCGTCGGCCAGTCCACCGAGCATTTCCTTTGTGGAGAGGTCGAACAACTCGACGCGCGCGGCGGGATGTTTTTGGGTGAAGGCCGACAACGCTTCCGACAGCAGACCGGAGGCCAGCGATGGCGCATATCCGACCCGAACGCGCACGTCATTGCCCGCAGCGCGCACACGCGCCAGCGCCTCATCGGCATGTCGCAGCAACTCGCGGGCTTCACGCATCAACACCTCGCCGGCAGGGGTCAGGCGGATCGAATGCGCCCGACGTTCCAGCAGCCGCTGACCCAATTCGTCTTCCAACGCCTTGATCTGGCGACTGAGGGCGGGTTGGGTGAGAAAAATTT
This sequence comes from Verrucomicrobiia bacterium, assembly GCA_025056465.1. Lineage (GTDB taxonomy): Bacteria > Verrucomicrobiota > Verrucomicrobiia > Palsa-1439 > Palsa-1439 > JANWVU01. The sequence goes on from JANWVU010000037.1 coordinate 3,650, forward strand.
TTTTCGCCGCGCGGCTGATATTGCCGGTCTCGGCCACCGCCACGAAATGGCGCAATTGTCGGAGTTCCATGTCGGGGCACCATAACCAGAAGACATGCTCAGGCCAAGAAGATGGCATTGGCCGGCAGCGCGCGCGCGAGGCACCATTGCGACATGAAAACGATTGAAACCACCTGGACAGTGCGACGAGCCAGTGAACGCGGCCACTCCGACCACGGTTGGCTAGACAGCTACCACACATTTTCCTTCGGAGATTACTACGACCCCGCTCAGCTCGGATTTCGCTCGTTGCGCGTGCTCAATGACGATCGCGTGGCGCCCGGTATGGGTTTTGGGACGCATCCCCATCGCGACATGGAAATTTTTAGTTACGTGCTCGAAGGCACGCTCGAACACAGAGACAGCATGGGCAACCACCGGCAACTGAAGCCGGGCCAGATTCAACTCATGAGCGCCGGGCGCGGGGTCACGCACAGCGAGTTCAATCCATCACCCGATGAGCCGTTACATTTTTTGCAAATCTGGATCGAACCACGCGGGCGCGGTCTTCGTCCCCGGTACTCCGAGTGGAACCCCACACCCGAACAAATGGACGCCGCCAAAGTGTTGGTCATCTCGCCCGACGGACGGGACGGCTCGGCGCTGATTCATCAGGACGCGGAGGTGTATCGCCTCCGGCTCCCAGTCGGTCAGACCGCCCACCATGAACTGAAACCCGGTCGGGCTGTCTGGTTGCATGTGGCGCGGGGCGCGCTCGTCGCCAACGGTGTGCGGCTTACCAGCGGCGACGGTGCGAGCACCGAAACGCCGGGCTTGCTGGTGTTCCACGCCAGCGCGCCGACGGAAGCGCTGCTGTTTGATTTGGCGTAACACAAACCCAAACAACCCCAAACCGAAGGAGAACCCATGAACCAGTATCACAAGCTCTACACGCCGCAGGACAGCGCGGTGGTGTTTATTGATCATCAACCGCAGATGACGTTCGGTGTCGCCAACATCGACCGGCAACTGCTCATCAACAACGTGGTAATGCTTGCCAAGGTCGCCCGGGAGTTCGACGTACCGGCCGTGCTGACGGCGGTCGAGACTGAGTCGTTCAGCGGTTACCTCTGGCCGCAGTTGCTCGACGTGTTTCCCGGTCAGCCCGTCATTGAGCGCACCTCGATGAACTCGTGGGACGACGCCGCCTTTCGCAAAGCCGTCAAGGCTACCGGTCGCAAAAACATTCTCATGACCGGCCTGTGGACCGAGGTCTGCGTCACCTGGCCAACCATCGAGATGCTTGGCGAGGGTTACAACGTGTACGTCGTCGAGGACTGCTGCGGCGCGACCTCGCAAGCGGCGCACGATGCCGCGCTATCGCGCATGGTGCAGGCGGGCGCGGTGCGGCTGACCACCATCGCGGCGCTGTTAGAATGGCAGCGCGACTGGAAAAACCGCGAGCATTACGACGCGCTGATGCGCATCCTCAAACAACATGCCGGCGCCTACGGCGTGGGCATCGAATACGCCTACACAATGGTGCATAAAGCACCGCAGTCGGCACAAAAACCCCACGTCGTGCCGAAAAAAGCCGGTCACTGACCGTCACCAATGCCAATTCACGTTGCCATCACACGCCGCGTCCGTGCCGGGTGCGAGGAAGAATTTCAACAGGCGCTTCGCGAATTCTTCCGGGAATCCTTCCGACAAGAGGGCGTGCTCGGCGCAAGCATGATTGTGCCTCCGCCCGGTTCGGACTCGCGCGAGTACGGCATTCTGCGTACGTTTGCCGGCGAGGCGGAACGCGATGCGTTTTACGCCTCGCCGCTGTTTCAAGCGTGGGAGCAACGCGCCCGGCAACTGACCGAAGGCGAGCCGGTCTATCGCGAACTGCATGGACTCGAAGCGTGGTTTTGCGCACCGTACGCGCCACCGCCGCCGCGCTGGAAAATGGCGCTGGTGACGTTGCTGGGTGTCTATCCGGTCAGCCTGCTCATCGGCGTGGGGCCGGGGTCGTGGCTGGCGACGCTGCCGGTATGGTTGCGCGACCTGATTGTGGCGGCGCTGATTGTGGCCTGCCTCACCTGGCTCGTCATGCCGGCGCTGACCAAACTGTTCCATCCATGGTTGGAGCCTCATGAACGCTGACATCATTCTCACCAACGGAAAAATCACCACCCTCGACCGCGCCCAGCCCGAAACGCGCGAGCTGGCCATCAAGGACGGACGCATCATCGCGGATGGCGAGCGCGGGCCGGCAACCCGCGTGATTGATCTCGGCGGTCGCCGTCTGATCCCTGGCTTGAACGACTCGCATCTGCACGTCATCCGCGCCGGGCTGTATTACAACCTCGAATTGCGTTGGGACGGCGTGCCATCGCTCGCCGACGCACTGCGGATGCTGAAAGAGCAGGCCCAGCGCACGCCACCACCGAACTGGGTGCGCGTGATCGGCGGTTGGAACGAATGGCAATTCGCCGAACGACGGATGCCCACGCTCGACGAACTGAACAAGGCCGCGCCCGACACACCGGTCCTGGTCCTGCATTTGTACGACTGCGCGTTGCTGAACCGCGCCGCGCTCCGCGCGCTCGGCATGGATGCCGGGACGCCCAACCCACCGGGCGGCCTGATTGCGCGCGACGCCGGCGGTGAACCGACCGGCCTGCTGATCGCCGAGCCGAATGCGTTCATCCTGTATTCCACCATCGGCCGCGCGCCAAAACTTTCGTTTGAGGATCAGCTCAACTCGTCCCGGCATTTTCTGCGCGAGCTGAATCGCTTCGGCGTCACCAGCGTCAGCGATGCCGGGGGCGGTTGGCAAAACTTCCCCGAAGACTACGCCGTTATCCGCCAACTTGCCGTCAACGGCGAACTGACGTTGCGCATCGCATACAGCTTGTTCGCTCAAAAACCCGGCAGCGAACTGGCCGATTACACGCGCTGGATCAGCATGACCAGGCCCGGCGAAGGCGACGACATGCTGCGGGTGGCCGGCGCGGGCGAGAATCTGGTGTGGTCGGCGCCCGGACTTTGAAAACTTCCTGCAACCGCGACCGGAGTTGAAGCCGGTCATGGAAGCGGGGTTGGAAGCGGTCATCCGCGCTCTCGTGGCCGCCCGCTGGCCGTTCCGCATCCATGCCACCTACGACGAAACGATTGAGCGGTTTCTCACCGTGTTTGAGCGCGTCAATCGGGAAGTTCCGTTTGCCGGATTGCGCTGGTTCTTGGATCACGCCGAGACAATTTCCGAGAAAAACATCGAACGCACCCGCGCGCTCGGCGGCGGCATCGCCATCCAACATCGCATGGCGTATCAGGGCGAGTACTTCATCCGCCGGTACGGCCGCGCCGCCGCGCACGCGGTCCCGCCCATCAAAAGGATGCTCGCTGCCGGTATCCCCGTCGGGGCCGGTACCGACGGCACACGCGTGGCCAGTTATCATCCGTGGACGTGTCTGTATTGGCTGGTCACCGGCAAAACCGTAGGCGGCACACCGGTCACCTCGCCGGAAAACTTGCTGAGCCGGGAGGAGGCGTTGCGGCTCTACACCACCGGCAGCGCGTGGTTCAGCGGTGAAGCCGGCAAGAAAGGCACGCTTGCCCCCGGTCAATTCGCCGATCTGGCGGTGTTGAGCGACGATTATTTCACCTGCGCCGACGAACGGATTCGCCGCATCGAATCGGTGCTGACCATTTGCGACGGTCGCATCGTTTACGCGGCCGGTGAGTTTGCCGCGCTCAATCCGCCGCTGCCGCCCATCAGTCCCGACTGGTCACCCGTCAACCGGTACGGTGGCTATGCCAACGCAGACAGACCCGCGCATTTCCGCACCCCGGTCTTCGGCGCAGATGGTCGTCTCTGGGAACTTGGCTGCGGCTGTGCCGCGTAGGGCGCTGGCTCTTTTTGCAGCTACCCACCGCCAAACCGATTCCGAGGCTGAGTCGGCTGCCCGACTGGCGGGACACACGGTGGCATCCGCGACGTGAGCCAGACGAAACCGAACTAGTCGGAAAGCCGATGGCTCAATCGCATTGGCCTCGGTGTCAGCATGGCGTCGCTCTTGTCAGCGTGGGCGCGTGCAATTGCGACGAAGGTTTTGCCGGCGTTCGGGGCGGAATGAGTGCGGCAGCGGTTGCTTTTGGGTGGTGGTTGGGGCAAGGTGGCGGTGAGGATCGGAAATGACGGCGTTGGACGAGCGTGGGCGGCGGGCGTTGGTGACGTTGTTGGAGGATGACGACCCGCAGTTGCAGCAGTTGTTGGCGGAGCAATTGGCGCGGATGGGGCCGACCGGGTGCGAGGTGTTGGAGCAGACGCTGCGGGAGGGTTCCCCGGCGGCGCGACGGCATGCAGCCCGGTTGCTCCGCGATTTGCGCGAGCAACAGGCCGAGGAGAAGTTTCTACGATTTTGCCGAAACGAGGCAAACGGTGACCTCGAGACCGGTAACTGGTTGTTGGCCAAAACCCGGTATCCCACGCTGGAGGAGCATGCCTACCGGGCGCGGCTCGACCAAATGGCGCAGGAGTTGCGCGAGCGGCTTACGGGTCGCGAGACACCGCGCGCCACGGTGGAGGTGTGTAATCATTACCTGTTTCAACTGCTGAATTTTCGCGGGAACGTTCATGATTACTACGATCCGGACAATTCCTACCTGAACCGCGTGCTGGACCGGCGGCTTGGCATCCCGATTTCGCTGTCAGTCGTTTACCTGTTGCTGGGGCAACGGCTCGGTTGGCCGTTGTTTGGGGTGGGGCTGCCGGGTCATTTTCTGCTGACGTGGCGGTCGCCGGATGTCGCGTTTTTTATTGATCCTTTTCACGGCGGGCAGCTGTTGGACGAAGCAGCGTGCCGGCGGTTGGCGATTCGACACGCCGGGGTTTTCCACGATCATTTTTTGCAGCCGGTACCGTCCCGCAAAATCCTCGCGCGACAATGTCACAACCTCTACGCGATTTACCGCACGAGTGACCCGCGCCGCGCCGAGCGCATGCGACGGTTTTTGGAGGCGTTGTCCGACTGAGTCCAACGACGGCTCCGCGCTTGCGCTTGAGGCGGCGTTCTTATAGCTTGGCGGCGAACCTCAACGGCGCGCGGGTGGTGGAATTGGCAGACACGTACGTTTGAGGGGCGTATGGCGAAAGCCGTGCGGGTTCAAGTCCCGCCCCGCGCACCAACCCCAACCAAGGAGTTATGGATCGGTTTTTTGTTTCTGCGATTGACGGCGGTGTGTTGGCCGCCGACGAAGCCCATCATTGTCGCGAAGTGTTGCGTCACCGCAGCGGCGAAACGATCACGGTGTTTGACGGGCGCGGCAATGAGGCCCGATGCGAGATTATCGAGTGCCGGCCCGACCGTGTGGCGTACCGGGTGTTGACCCGGCAGGCGACACCGCGGTTGCGCTGCCGAGTGGTGTTGGGCCAGGCGATCCCAAAAAGAAGTATGGATTTAATTGTGCAGAAGGCCACGGAGTTGGGGGTCGCGGAACTTTACCCGTTGATTTCCGATCGCACGGTGGTGGAAGCGACCGGTAAGATGGAACGATGGCGCGCGATTGCGCTGGAAGCTTGCAAACAAAGCGGCAACAACTGGTTGCCGGTCATTCACCCGCCGCAACCGGCATCGTCTTTCCTGCAAAATCTGCCAACGGTCGAACTGCGGTTGATCGCGTCGCTCCAACCCGACGCCCGTGCACTGAAAACAATCCTCGCCGAGGAAACAAGCGGCTCACGCTCCCTCCCGGCTTCGGTGTTGGTGCTGGTGGGCCCCGAAGGTGATTTTACTCCGGCAGAGCTCGCGTTGGCGAAGGCGGCGGGGTGCCGACCGCTTTCACTCGGGCCGCTGGTGTTGCGCTCGGAGACTGCGGCGCTCTACACGCTCAGCATCTTGCATCACGAGTTGCAGGTGTAATGCCTAGAGCGAGGAATTGGGGGCGTTTCACGTGATTTACACATTTGGAGGAATGCCAATGAAATGGGCATGGATGACCTTTGGTGCTGCATTGTTTTTTGTCGGCGCAACCGTCTCAAAGGCTGAAGAGGCTCGGCCCCAACTGCGTTCGTTCGCGGGCGCGTTTTTAGCGGCGGAGGACCACAATTTTTTCATCGAGTCGGAGGTCGCCATGCCGGTCAGCCACGTGTCACCAGTGACGTTGTGGTTTTGGCATCGAGAATCCACACCATTTCTTGATTTGGAAAGACCCGACGAAGAGCAAACCGAACTGTTGTTTCAGCGGGACGAGCTGCGACTGGATGTTGCGGTAACGCCATGGCTGAGCGCCCGCGCGGTGGCGGGGTATCACACAGCACACTTACTGGACCGCACCGGTTTGAGCAGCGCGTATGTGTTTGGCGGCGGTGTAACCGTTGCATCCCCCAACGACGAACGCTGGCGCGCCGCGCTGAGTGCCGGTACGTTTGCCGACCGTCGCGCGGTGCGGGAGGATTGGTGGCATGAGGTGGAACTGGGTTGGCGTTTGTGGACACAGGGTGACTGGGTGTATCTCGGTTCCACGAACACCCCATTCATTTGGCTGAGCGCCACGATGGTTTCGGTCAACGACGGCGACCGGATGCGCGCGCTGTACCGCGTAGGACCTGAGTTTCGCTTGCGCACCGCGCACGGCAACGAGGGGACGTTTGGGCTGGGCTGGTTTCGGAACGATCAAAATCCCTTTTATGGCGAGGAAGAGAATGGGTTGTTGTTCGGGTTTGATGTGGTCAGTGAACTCGGTTCGGAGCGAGTCCTCGATGCGAGAGTCCACCGCCAGCCGGGTTGGTTGCCCATGGTCTGGGGCGGGTACGAAGCCGGTTACGGAGGCGACCGGCGCACCACGCGATTTGAAATCAACACCGAACTGTTGGACGTGCCGGTCGCCGAGCAACTTGTCACGCTCGTGGTGTGGTATGAGATCCGGCAGGAACATCGGACTGACGACTTTGATTATGTCACCTACGCCGTCACGCTCGGCGCGCAAACACCGGTGGGCTTGGAGTCACCGTTATCGCGCAACGAACCGTTAGTGGCCGGGTTCGATTTCTTGCATCGCAGCGATCATGCGATGAATCCCTCTGCGGGGCGCGTGGCGCTCGTGGGCGAGCCGACATCGGTAGGACTGTTGATTCCCAACGGTTCGCTCGATGTGTTGCGGGTGCGGTTGCAGACGCCGGGCTGGGACTTGCCCTATCGCGACCCCGACATGTACGAGGCACGCACGGCGTGGTTACATCAATTCGATTGGCGGATCACGGCGGGGTACACCCTCGACAACACTCGTGATCGTACCCGTTTTTCCGCTCAACTTGGATTGAATTGGGATATTTTCACTTTGAACGGTTTCGTAGGATACGCACGGGGAATGATTTCCGCCGGGGACGAAACTCCCGATTGGGTAGCCGAGGCGGGAGTGCGTCGGCCCCTCGGAAAAGTGTTTGTGCGAGTGGAACGATATGGCGTGGAACGAAACATTGGTGACGGGCCGACCGTAACGGCTGGCATGGGTGTTCATTTGTGAAGTTGGCGCCAGCCTATCGTTCCAGCCACAACATACCGGTGCGGAAGTCGAATGTGATGCAGTACTGACGCAGCACCACGTTGCCCAACAACGGTAACGCTTTGGCTGGCTCAGGACCAATCACGTTGGTGCGGCCTGGCACGTTCTGCAACACCACCGGACCCACGCGCGCTTCGCGCACCACGTAGGCCGCGTCGAGAGCGGCGCCGGCTACTCCGTGCGACGTAGCCAGTTGTTCCTGTCCGCGACGCCAGTACCCAAGCTCCGCTGCCAGCGCGCGCGGCAGCAGCAATCCATAATCGCCTCCGGTATCCAGCGCGCACCAACCCACCTCCTGACCGTCAATACGCAGTTCCACGCACGGCAGATCGTTGATCCAGCGTAAATTCAATCCTGCGATCACCTGCCGCGATTCACCCGGCCGGTAGGCTTCTGTCGCCTGAATTGTTGCGGCGCCACGCAGAGAATCAATTTGCAGATACGACAGATGGCGCCATACCGATACGCCCGCAATCATCACCTGCCGGTTGCCCCAAAATGACCGAGTCAATTCCAGAACCTGACTATCCGGGGCGATGAGCACCAACTGATTGCGCAACTCGAAATCTCCAAGCTGCATCGTGCGGATGATGCCCAACCGGTTTTCCACCGCTCCGCCGATGCCCAAGCCGCGCATCATCGGTACGCCGGCCAACGGCGGCACTTCGAGCAGACGCGATAACGTATAGCCGACGAGATGCCGGTTGGCGCCGCTATCCAGCAAGATGTGCACGCCACGTCTTCCATTCACGGTGCCTGTCACGACCGGCACCCGGTACGTCCCCCCCGGCACCGTTGGCTGCGCGGTCGGAATGCGCACCAAGGGCACCGTCGCCGCCGTCGCACCGTGATGTTGTTGCAGCGGTCCGCGAAACCCCACGCCGCCCGGCAGAGTCTGCATTTCCAAGCCGAATGCCGACGGTGGTTGGGCACGCTGCTCCAGATCTTTGATTTGCGCCGCGGTGAACGACGGCGTAGCCGTCTCCAACTGCGAGATGGGATCCACGGCGCAACCGCACAGGATCGCAATCGCCCCAAAACTGATCACGCGTCCAAGCATCGTCATCTCGTTGCCTCCAGCGACGTCGCCGCGCCGTTTCCTTCGAGCACGTAAAGTCGTCCTGAATACCGCACGACTTGCACATACTGCGTCCAACGCACCGGACCATGAATCGCCGCTGTTTCCAACGTCTGAACCTCCACCGGCCCGCCTGCCGGCTGCTCATCCACCAACGCTTCACTCAACACTCTACCCTCCCACTCATTTGGCACCGGTACCCCAAGTATGTGCAGCGCGGTTGGCGCCAAGTCCGCCGTGCTGCTCGGCAACGGATTGTTCCAACCACGCCGAACTCCCCTTCCTGCCATCACCAGCGTGGCGGCGAGGTCGAAGCGACTCAGCCCGCCATGCGCCCCCTGCCCCACGCCACGCGTTCCGCGGGCGGCCACCGACCGGCCTGCAACCGCGCCCGCACCCGCCTGCTCATCCCAACGCAAACTCAGCACCACATCCGGTGGCTCTGCCGTCTCAAGCCCCAACTGCGCCAACGTAAACGCGCCCTCATGCCCTGCCCTTGCGAGCACAACACCAGTGTAGTCTTGCTGCTGCAAAAAAGTGACCAGTCGTTGCACCACACCAGCGTCGCGTCCGACCACATAAAACAGCACCGCCGTTCCGTGATGCACCACCAACACATCGCCCACCTGCGGAGGCTCCTGAAACTCTCGCTGCGCGCGAAAACCAGCTCGTTCCAATTCCGTCACCAGATCCACGCTTCGCGAGATCGTCGAGAAACCGTGATCTGACATTACCATCAATACAGTGCGCTCCCATACACCGCGCGCTTTCAATTCCGTCCACACCATCCCGATCAACTCATCCGTGCGCCGCAGTACCTCTCGCGTGGGAGGCGTACCGACACCGTGCTCATGTTGAACCGCATCGGGTTGGTTCAGCCACAACACCGACAACGCTGGTAGCTCCTCATCCCACAGCGGCCCAACCAACGCACGTGCCGCCCAGTGATCGCGCTCGGAGTACGACGCCGGGCACACTCCCAATCGTTGGATGAGAGCTTTCACCAACGATTCCGGTCGGCCCCGATTGCCCTCCAACACGACCCGCCCAATCGCACCCGGACATACCAACTGCGCGTTGGCCCTGGCACCCACCACCACGGTTTTGCGATCGTGTCGGTTCAGCGCTTCCGCGATGGTTGGCACGCGGCGCGATGCCCAAATCACTTCATTGGTTGTAGTCAGTGCCCGCAACGGGTCCAGTGCAGGCCGGTACTCGCGATTCGCCAAAATGCCATTGCGCCCCGCTCGGCTGCCGGTGGCCAACGCGGCGGTGTTCGCCACCGTGGAGCTCAGCGGCTCCGCCACGTGCCGAGTGAACCGCACGCCCTCGCGAGCCAGAGCCGACAACGTAGGCATGTCGGTTTCCGTGATCGAGTCGGGACGCAACCCGTCGCAGACGACAATCACCACATGATCCGCCGTTGGCCTACCGGCATGGCCGTGCGGTGTCAGGATAATTAACCACGCCCACGCCACCCACCATCGGCTTCGCCATCCACCACGCGAACGCATGCTCCGATGGTACCGCGCATTTTTGCCGCTGCAACGCCCGAGGTGTTTTGCTAGCGTCGCCACGCCTTGAATCTGCAGCTACCCAACGGCGAGTTTGATGCCTTTCTGTTTGATTGTGACGGCACATTGGCGGACACGATGCCGTTGCATTATCGAGCGTGGTGTGCCGCGCTGGAACCGTACGCGGTGGAATTTCCCGAAGCGCTGTTTTATGAGCTGGGCGGCATCCCCACCCCGCGCATCATTGAGATTTTGAACGAGCGACACGGTCACAACATCCCGGTGGCCGAGGCATGCGCGCGCAAAGAAGCCCTATTTCGCGAGCTGATCCCGCAGGTGCGCCCCATTGAGCCGGTAGTTGAGCTGGTGGAACGATTCCACGGTCAACGCCCCATGGCAGTGGTCTCGGGTGGCGCGCGTGAGATCGTCACGCGCACGCTGGCTGGCTTGGGTTTGCTCGACAAATTTCAGGTGGTCGTCACCGCCGAAGACTGCCGGCAAGGGAAACCGTCTCCCGAACCTTTTTTGCTGGCCGCGCGACGACTCGGCGTGGCACCGGCGCGGTGTTTGGTTTTCGAGGACACAACCACCGGCATCGCCGCCGCCCGCGCGGCCGGTATGGCCTATGTGTTGGTTCCCCCACCCCGACGATGACCAACGAGCAAGTCACTCACCTGCTCCAAGAACTGGTGCGCATCCCCAGCGTCAACCCGGCAGGCCAGCCGGGCACCTCGCATACCGGCGAGGCGCAAATTGCGCAGTTCATCGCCGAGTTCCTTCACAAACTCGGTCTCGACGTCGAGCGCCACGATGTGCAGCCGGGGCGACCTAACGTCCTCGGTCGGTTCCAGTCACAAGGGCAACGGCTACGCATCACCCTGGCGCCGCACACCGACACGGTGAGCGTGGCCGGCATGGTCATTGAGCCGTTCGGTGGAGAGGTGCGCGACGGCAGACTCTACGGACGCGGCGCCTGCGATACCAAAGGCTCCATCGCTGCGATGCTTGCGGCGCTGGCTCGATGCGTGCGCCGAAAAGAGTTTCGTACCGGCCAGCTCGACGTGGATTTTGCCGCGTTGATGGGCGAGGAAACTGGCAGTGACGGCGCACACGCGTTGTGTTCCCGCGGTTATCGCAGTGACTTTGCCATTGCCGGTGAACCGACCAACTGCCGCGTGGTGCACGCGCACAAAGGCTCGCTCTGGTTTCGCGTCATCACGCGGGGCCGCAGTTGTCACGGGGCCACACCCGAACTGGGGGACAACGCCATCGCCAAAATGGCGACCGTGGTGCATTGGCTTCAGAACGATTACGCATCTGCTCTTCAGCAAAACCCGCATCCCTCGCTGGGCCCGCCCACGGTCAACGTTGGCGTCATTCACGGCGGCCAAGCGCCCAACATCGTGCCCGACCGCTGCGAAGTGGAGGTGGACCGCCGCACCGTACCGGGAGAACAAGCCGACCGAATCCTTGAGGAAATTCGTCTGCGTTTGAATGCGGAACTGAAGATGATCCGCAACTGTCCCGCGTTGTTCACGCCGCCTGACCATCCGTTGATCAAAGCCATCGGCGCTCCGGTGACCACCGCTCCGTGGTTTTGCGATGCGGCGGTGTTTGCCGAACACGGCATTCCTGCGGTGGCGTTCGGTCCCGGTAGCGTTGCCCAAGCGCACACCGATGCCGAGTTTGTCGAGGTAGACGAATTACACCGCGCTACGGATACGCTGGAGCAATTCCTGATACGTTTGGCGACCACCGCGTAATCGCAGCGGGTCACACCTCGCGACGCAAAAATTCCCAATCCAGCGCCACGCGAACACGCGCGCCCTTGGGCGAAACCAGTTCGACACCCCCGTTGACTGCTTCGATTCGCGCCACTTCATCGAAACCGCGCGGCACCTCCGCCACGGCCATGATGTACGACACGACCGTGGGACGATGCCGGTTGAGATGCAAACACGTGGGAAAACCGCGCGCAGACAGCGGATTGGGTCGCGCGCTCGCCGCCAGGCCGAACGCAAAATACGACGTCACCTCCTCCAGCCCCATCACGTTGACGTGTCGTCCTTCCCACAACGGTTGGTGGCGACCGCCGTTTGATATCCAAAACAACGTTTCCCGCAACGTGCGTGGATCTTTCAGTGCAAACCAAACGAAGCGTTCCTGTGGAAATGTCACCGCCGTCCATGCCAACGGTTGGGAGTCATCCGCGACAATCATCGCCAGGTCCTCAAACCCGCGCCGCGCAGGATACCGGCTGAGATCCGTGTAGTCCCCGGTGGCCAGCGGAACGCGCTCCAGCGAGTCAAACTCCGCCCCCACTTTCAACGTCGAGTATCCTCCCTCTGCCGGGTTCTCGAACGGTACAGGACACACCTGTCCGAACACGAATCGGCTGGTGGTGATTTTGCCCGGCGAGTTGAACCGCAACATCGCGTGGTGCCCCACCGGCATCGGTCCGCCCATGCCCACGAGGCGGTGTCGTTGATAAACGGCGGTATGACCATCGCGCAGCTCAATCAATTTATCCACCTGTCCCGTCCGCACGCGCGTGCGCAGCCGCGCATGCAGTCGTTGGCCGTTGCTTTCAATCAGTTGCCAGCGGCCGTTGGCTGTCTCGCCGTGCAAGGGATGACGCTCTCCGCGGTACGCTTCTGTGTTCGCGCCGAATGGCGCGCAAAAGAAATCGCCGCGTAACACGCGGAGGATCACCGGCACCGAACCGGGCAGTTTCTCGTTCCACCACGGGGCCACCGAGTAAGGTGCCACCACGCGTCGGCCCAACCGAAACTCCACCGGCCCCAGATGCCCGCCCGATTGAGTCAACCATGCGCACACGCGATCGCTCTGCAGTTTCCAAGACATCTGTCCATAAACCCGCTGAGGTTTCATGCTTGATCTCCTCTCTCCGCTCCTCCCTGACCTCTTTCAAAAACCCGACCGGCGGGCGAGGGAAATTTTACGCGGGATTTGCGGTGGTGGTTGTGCTAGCAATGCCAGTGTGACGACCACGATCGAGACCCAGCGAGCACGACCTGCGATCCCACCTTGGATTCGGATGCGGGTGGGTGGCGGGGACAGGTACACGTTCATCAAAAACGTTTCCCGCGAGTTCAACCTGCACACCGTGTGCGAGGAAGCGCGTTGTCCGAATCTTGGTGAGTGCTGGAGCCACGGTGCCGCGACGTTCATGCTGATGGGCGACGTGTGCACGCGGCGTTGTCATTTTTGCTCGGTCAGCCAGGGCCGTCCCGCGCCGTTGGACCCCGCCGAGCCGGAGCATCTCGCGCAGGTGGTGCGCGCGATGCAGTTGGATTATTGCGTGTTGACCTCTGTGACCCGGGATGACTTGCCGGACCAGGGAGCCGACCACATCGCCCGCACTATCGAGGCCATCCACGCGGCATGGCCTCGATGCCGGTTGGAGATGTTGATCCCCGACTTTCGCGGCGTGCGCGCGTGTGTGGAGCGCGTGGTGCGTACGCCGTTGACCGTGCTTGCGCACAACGTGGAGACTGTGCCGCGTCTGCAAAAGCCGGTACGCAACGGTGCCATCTACGAACGCTCGCTCTCCGTGTTGGCGATGGCCAGAGAAATCCGGCCCGATGTGCTGACCAAGTCAGGACTGATGTTGGGCTTGGGAGAGACCCGAGAGGAGTTACGGCAGGTGTTTGCGGATTTGCGTGCGGTCGGATGCGATATTTTGACGATGGGCCAGTATCTGCAACCGACTCCCGCGCAGTTGCCGGTGGTCAGCTACATCACCCCGCAGGAATTTGCCGAATTGCGCGAGGAAGCGTTGGCGTTCGGATTCCGCCACGTCGAGGCGGGGCCGTTGGTGCGCAGCTCCTATCATGCGTGGGAGCATGTCCGGTGAAGCGGCTCATTGCGGCGACGCCTCGCGAGCCGACACGTAATGATCAATCTGCTGGCAGATGCGGTGCAAGACGTTCACGTCGCGTCGCTCCAACGGTGCGCGACTGAGCACGCGACGCAAGGAACGCAGGAATGTTTCCGGATCGCCCTGATGCGGTCGGAACCCCACCTTGGCCAGTGACTCGCCCATATGACGGAGCAGATGTTCCACCTCCTCCACGGTGGCCAATGGATGCCGTCGCGGTGGCGGGGCTTGCCGGCTTTGCTGGTACAACTCGTACGCGTACACCATCACGGCTTGGGCGAGGTTCATGGATGGATGCTCTGCGCCACTGGGTACGCTGCTGATTTCGTGGCAACGGCGCAGCTCGGCATCGGTCAATCCGCTCGCTTCACGCCCAAACACCAGGCCCACGCGATGACGCGGCGCCAACTCGAGGAGTCGTCGCGCCGCTTCGACGGCGGTCAGCGGGTCGGCAAATTGGGCGCGACGACGTCGGTGTGTGGTACCAATCAGCCAATGTAAGTCTGCCACCGCTTCGTCCCACGAGC
>JANWVU010000038.1:0-11282 GCA_025056465.1 Verrucomicrobiia bacterium
CGGTTCGTCCAACAACAACACCTGCGGGTCGTGCACCAACGCCCGCGCGATCCCGATGCGTTGTTGCATGCCGCGCGACAGTGAATCCACGTAGTAGTCGTGCATCAACTCGGCCCCGGTAATCGCGAGCACCTCTTCGACGCGCGCGCGACGTCGTTTGGCCGGTAGGCCGTAGGCGGCGGCGAAAAAATCCAGGTACTCCCACACGCGCATGCCGCGATACACGCCGAACACGTCGGGTTGATACCCCACCACCAACTTCGCTTTTTCGGGATGTCGCACCACGTCCACACCAGCTACCGTGGCACGCCCATGGGTCGGTTTGAGCAAACCGCAGAGAATGCGGATGGTGGTCGTTTTACCGGCGCCGTTGGGACCGATGTACCCGAAAATCTCGCGCGGTTCGACGCGCAGGTTCAGCCGGTCGAGTGCCAGCACGTCGTGGTACCGTTTGGTGAGGTCGTGGGTTTCGATCATGGTATGTCCTTCGCGCGGCGGCCGCGCAATTCCAGTTCAAATCGGCGCACCTGCCACTCGTTCAACCCGAGCGTCAACGCGTCGGCTTGTCGCGCCGCGGGGATCGGATCGATCGTCAAGGCCACCACCATACTGCGCGTGGCAGGCCGGTAGAATTGTTGGGGAGACTCAATCCGGTAGGTTGGCCCACCGGGGCAGGATGGCCAGGTGTTGGGCCGCCAATCGTCCCCGGTCACTTTGGCTGGGGCAACCCACACGGCGGGCCGGTAGAGGTTGCCGCGAAATTCCACGTGCACGACCGCTTCCGTCAGCACCAAATCCGGACAGGAAACTGGCAGGCGAAACTCCGCGATGATTTCCGCCGCGCGATTTCCCTGAAACTGGCCGTCGCCGACCCGCAAGGTCACAGCGGCGCGGTTCAGCAACTGCATCTCGAGCACGCCGGCCGGTAGCCGAATCTCATCGGAACCGGTTTCCACGCCGGCCTCGACCAACCACATCCCAAGCGACCGCCGCGTGAGGTCGGGCGGTGCCGATGCCGACGAGGCGCTGCCGAGTTCCGTCCAACCGAACACCACCGGCGCGCGCTCGGTTGTCCGAAAAAAACCTTCCCACCGCACGCGATCGTAGTGGAACGTCATCGCCCGACCAAACACAGGGTCGGGGAACAACACCTGACGGAACCGGTCACGGAGTTCATCGGTGCTGCGCCGCATCAGACGTTGAGAATACCGGCCGACGTTCTCCTGCAACCCGCTCCAATCCTGCGTGCGTTGCGCGCTCAAATCGCCCAGCGGCACCACAAATCGGTTCCATTTCAACACCGCATCCTGCATGGCCACCGGCACGCTGGTTCGCAGACCCAGTCCATCGCTGTCCAATCGCACAATCGCCCACGGCGGTTCGGTTGTTGTCGAGGCCGACCGCATCATCAGCGAGCGAATGTCATCGGCACGCACGCGAAATCGGGACACCTGCAAGCCGTCGTCGTAGCGTGCCGCGAACACCTCGGGAGGCACGGTGTGACGCGGAGCGGGACGCCACTCCATGCGATCATCGTCGCTCCCAAATTCGAGCGTCAGCTCACGCGGCGAATACACTCCCAAGGCGCCCACTTGCGCCACGGCGGTGTCGCCGTGTCGTTGCACGGCAAAATACAATTCGTTCCACGAAGCCTGCCCCTGCGTTTTCCAAATCGCTGCGGCGGTGACCGCTCCCACCGTCAATCCCACGGCCACAATCAACGCGACGAACCAACCCCACTCACCCCGCCCGCGAAACCACAGCACTGCGACCAAGCCCCCCAGCGCCACCACTGTGGCCAACACATACCGGCTCACCGTGCGACGTTCCACGACACGCACACCGGCCATGGCCGGCAGGATATCGTCCAGTGCGCCCGACCGCTCCAATAACGGTTGGGCGTAACGGAACGGTTGCGGACAGCGCGCCCAGAGTTGCTGCCAAAAATCAAACGCGCCCGACCAGCTCTGCAAATCATCCGCGCCGAAGTCAAACGCCAACGCCACCACCGCGCCCAAGCCTTTTCGCCGCGCCGTCACGAGGGGGTTGTCAGGCGTGCCCCACCACACCTCGCTACCGGGCCGCACGCGGCAACGCGCCAGCGCCACCCCACCGGCCAGATGCGTTTCCCCGACCAACTCCGGCAACGTCTCCACCACTTCGACCTCGGAGAAATCCGCCGGCATCCATTCCCAGACTGCGTCGTCGCCCCGAGTGGCACCGGGCAGAGCTACCAACGTACCTCCGCGCTCCACCCAATCACTCAGCGCGCGCACTTGCAGCGGCGTCAACTGTGCCGCACCCAGATCACCCAGCACGATGGCGTCGAACATTTGCAGGGACAACGGACGTCGCGGGAGCCGCTCGGGCGTCATCACCATGCGGGCAAACGGTCGGCGGTTGACCGGACTGGTGCGATCCATCCAGAACCGGTAACTGATCGTGCGCGAGTCGGCCGTGCCAACCAGAAACACTTCTTCCGACAACACCATGGCCATGGCATCGGTGCGTCCCAACTCGCGATCCTGAGCATCGAACAAAATCACGTCACAAATGGGGCGCACGCCTACCGGGTCCTGCACCGGTATTGCCACATCCACCCACACCGGGAATTCGACATGCCGGCGGGCGCGCGCCGGCATAGGAAACTCATACTCGAAATGGAGAATTTGGCCGGTCGAGTGGCCGGTCAGTTGTGCGCGCAACCGCACCGTTGCCGCGGGACCGGAATTTTCCAGATGTGCCACCAATGAAGCCCACGCCCGATTGCGCACCAGGCCGTTCATGCCAATCGTGACACCCGCGATGCGCGGTCGGGTTGTGTCCTGCCCGTAAGCCAACGCCACCAAGCCGCACACCGCCAACGTGACGATTGCGCAACGCACAGCCGCGCATCTTACCGGCTCACCCCCTCAACGCAAGCGACAAGCCACCCACTGCCGCGCGGCGCAGAGTTGTCCGGTGACTGTCCCGCTCTATCGTCGCGTGCCCGCACCACGCATCCCGCCACGGTGAGCGGCGCGATAATCGGTCGGTGTGGTGCCGGTCACTTTGTGAAACAGACGCGAAAAATAATACGGGTCATCGTATCCCACCGCCGCGCTGACCTGCTTCACGGCGAGGTTGGTCTCCGTTAACAACGTGCACGCCAACGCCACGCGTTTTTGGATCACGTAGTACATCGGACTGACCGAAAATTGTTTTTTGAACACCCGCGTGAAATGAGCCGGTGATAGATTGGCGACCGCCGCCAACTGCGCCAACGTCAGCGGCTCCCGCAAATGCTCGTGGATGTAGCGTTGGAGTTTCGCTGCATCAAAACCGCACGACGTTGTGACGCGCTGCGGCGCTCGCTGCACACGTTCCACGATCATCCCCAACAACGCCGCCAGGCCGGTGTCACAGTGAATGCCTCCGTCAGGCCCGCTCTGTGCGTGCATCATCACCAGCTC
Organism: Verrucomicrobiia bacterium; assembly: GCA_025056465.1. Lineage (GTDB taxonomy): Bacteria > Verrucomicrobiota > Verrucomicrobiia > Palsa-1439 > Palsa-1439 > JANWVU01. The sequence continues at coordinate 3,453 of JANWVU010000038.1, forward strand.
CAACCACCGATCGCGAATCGCCGCGTCCAAACCCAACCCCACCCACCACGCGCCCTCTCCGCCCCGGCGAATTTCCTGCGCAAACCACCCGGCCCACTGCCCATCAAAATGCGCCCAAACGATGTCCCAGGGATTGTCCGGATTGGCACCGTAGGCATGCGGTCGTTCGGGCAACAACACGCACAGGTCGCCCGCCCGCATCGTGCGCCGCACTGATTCACTGTCCACCCACCCTTCCCCAGCCAACACCCAGATGATTAGATAATCTACCGGCCGTTCCCGCTGCATAAAGTGGTCGGGCATCCGCAAAAAGTGCCCGCTGCGAAGCAAACGCAACACCTGACGCCACTCGCTGACCACACCCGCACGCTACCGGCTCGCGCAAAAATTGTCCATGTGAAAGCGTATTCGATCCATTGCGACCCGGCACCCGGCGAGTACCCTGTGGCCATGAGCACAACGGTCGCAGAACCTCAGTTGTTATCCCGCGAACAGATCGCCTTCTACCATCGCGAAGGTTACCTGATTGTTCCGCAGGTATTCAGCCCCGATGAAGTCCAAGCCATCGCCAATCATTTTGATGGTCTCATTCAAGGCCGGTGGAGCATCCCACCGGAGTACCAAAACCACTGGGTTCCCGAAACCGACTCACCAGACATGTGGCGCCGGTACCCGCGTGTCATGTTCCCGCACCGATTCGATGCGTTGTCCAAACGCATGCTGCTGCACCCGCGCGTCCATGTCATCCTGCGTCAATTGCTCAACGACGAGCCGATCGCGGCCCAGAGCATGTTCTACTTCAAAGCCCCTGGCTCGCGTGGCCAGGCTCTCCATCAGGACAATTTCTATCTTCAGGTGGAACCGCACACTTGCATTGCGGCGTGGACGGCGATTGATCCCGCCACCAAAGAAAACGGCGGTCTGTGGGTCGTGCCCAACACCCAAGACCACGAAATCGTCTGCCCTGAAGTGGCGGATGAAAAAGAGAGTGCCTTCCGCGATTTCGTGCGTCCGCCACCTGGCAAAAAAGCCATCCCCACGCATCTCAATCCCGGTGACACGCTGTTTTTCAATGGCAACGTCATTCACGGTAGCGGCCCCAATCGCCATCCCACGCTGTGGCGGCGCTCGTTCATCTGCCATTACTTCCCGGCCTCCGCCCGCTGCATCAACCGTGGTTACTTCCCGCTGTTGAACTTCAACGGCGACGAAGTCTCCTACGAAGCGAGCACCAGCGGTGGCCCGTGCGGTGTCGAACACGCCGCGCTGTCCTACGGCGCCTAAACCAACCCGCTCGTCCTTCAAATCACCGGTGCGAGAGGTCGCGCCCCGCGCACCTCTTGTTCGCTGCGCGGGCCGAGTCCTACCGGCCAACGCAACGGGCGCGATTCCGGCTCGCTACGCCTGCGTGCGCCTGCTACGCTCGGCACGTGAAACACGCCGGGTGGGCGATGGCGTTGCTGCTGCGGGCGACAACTGCCGGAGCAGTGTTGGTGTCGTTTCAATACCACGACCCGGCCGCGAAACAGGTGGCGTTGGCCGGTGAGTTCAATCGCTGGCAACAATGGCCCATGCTGCGCGATGTGCAGGGCACGTGGCATCGGGTGGTGGATCTGGGGCCCGGTCGGTACGGCTACAAGTTCGTCATCAACGGCCATCAATGGGTGCTGGATCCAGCCACACCGCACCGCAAAATCGTTGGCGACATCGAAAACTCCGCCGTGGATGTCTCGGCGCCGCGCCCCGCCACGCCCGTCCCGCGCGCAGGTGAGACGCTGGTGACGTTCGTGTACACGAATGCTACCGCACAGCGCGTCGTGGTTGCCGGTTCGTTCAATCGTTGGAGCCAGACCGCCAACCCTCTCGCGCGCGATGCCGACGGTGTGTGGCGCACCAGCGTCGCGCTGCCGGCAGGCCGATACTACGATTACAAGTTCGTGGTCGACGGCAACTGGGTCGCCGATCCCGGAAACACCGAAGTCGTCCACGACGGTCAGGGCAATTGGAACTCGGTGATGTTGGCGCCACGGGGTGATGAACCGGACCCGGTCTATCTGCCCAATGTGTGGTATCACGATCGCGCGCAACGGACGTTTGTGGTGGAGTTGGCGCGTGTGTTGGCGTGGCGGCACAACCGCAACGCCAAGCAACCGATTGCCGAAATCACCTATGAGGCCACCACCCAGCCGACCGGGTTGACCGAGTGGCGCGTCCAATGGCGGGACGCATCAGGGCGCGCGCTGCGCGAGCGTGTGGTGTCGTACTCGGAGTCTGCTCTGCGCGGCGGAGCGCAGTTCTACCGGGATGTTTTCGCCACCATGGCCGGTGATGATTGGCGGATCGCCCCGTCGGCGACGACCAACGACGTGGAGGCGGCGTTCTGGCGCGGCGCGGATGCCGCAGGCCGCACGCGGATCAGTGCGTTGCGCGCGGCGAAACAACATTTGCCCCGGCAGGCTGAGCTACCGGAATCGGTCTGGGCCGGTGAGTTGGCCGGTTTATTGTCGCACGCGGCGATCCATTCGGTGGCCGGTGGTTACACGTTGGATGGGTTGTTGCTGAGTCGCGCGGCCGCGTGGTTGTGTGTGGCGGAGGCGGCGGCCGGCGTGCCGCTGGATCCCGCATGGATACCGGTAGTGTTCCTTGCCGGTCGCGTGCCCGATGCGGAGCGCATGGCTGCCAAAATGGAGACCAGCACGCAAAGCGCGGGGACGCGTGCGTGGTGGCGATTGATGGTCACCCGACCCACGATGCGGCAGGCCTGTGAATTTGCGTTGCAACCCGAGCACCGCAAACGCGCGCTACCGTTCCTCGCGTATTTGGCGCAATTGGACGGGGACGTCGTGAGCTTGTCGCGATTCGCTGCGCGGTTGGTGTGTGAGCGTGAGGAGGATTTCGTCGAGATGTACGACTACGCGCCGTTGTTTTGGAGGAGAGCGGATGTGGGCGCGGCGCACTTGTCGCATGGATACTGGCCGGCGTTCGGACGGCAGGATTGGGTGCGGTTGCTGACCGAATGGGAGCCGTTGGTGGGCGAAGACACGGCCTATCAAACGGAGGCGCGACAGGCATGGGACGAATTGCAAACGCCCAAAGCGCCCACGCTCTGGCGATTCAAATACAAGGATGCCGCGGTGGACGGCTGGGAACCGGTGTTGCCCTTGTTGCGACGCGCTGAGTCCGCCGGCTGGGGCGCAAAACGACCGGTGGCCGTGGCCAGCGCGGAGGAGCTCTTGCAATACGGTTGGGAGCTGACCGCCGTGCAGTTGGGCGCGCGCCATTATGTTTTGAAAGAGCTTTTTGGTCTGACGGATGAGAGCGCGGCGTTGGTCGAGACCGCAACCAACGCTCTACCGGGTTTGCAACTCGTTTTTGATCTTCGGGCCGAGCGAGTCGAACAACGCGACTTTTCACAGAGTCGCCGCTGGGAAAGCGTGGACGCGCTGGATTCGATGCCCGACCTGCGCGCCTACTACATGACCTGCGCGGTGCGCGATTGGCCGCGCCACGAAAACCTGATGGAGTTTGCGCGCCGCAACTGGCTGCGACCCAACCTGACCTGCACGTACATTGTCTTGGTGAGCAGCGGACAGCACGGTCGCGACGTGGAGAAGTTGGTGCATCGGTTGGTCGAAGAAGGCGGGCCGCTGTTTGCCGCCCTCGCCCACGGTTGTCTCGTGTCAAATCCGGTTCTCGACGCGGCCAAACGGGATCGGTTGTTGGATTGGACTGCCGCACGAGCGGTGGGCGCGGAGCGATTGCAACGAATCCGCGCGTTACCGGCGTGGGGGACCCGACCGGCGCTGGAGCACGCGCAGGAATTGGAGCGTATCTACTGGCTCAAGCCCGGCCAGTCGGGATACCGCGATGTATTTGGCGCTTATCTTGACGCCCATGCCTACCGGGCTGCGAAACGATTCTATGCGCAGGCACGCGAAGTGGTCAGCAATCGCGTGGGGTTCGATACGATGGCCGCCCAACGTTATGCGTTGGCCTGGTTGGAACAGGACGAGGCCGGCATGCGGGAGGCGCTGCGGGATGGGGCGACCGGCAGCGCGCGCGATTTCATCATGCAAGCCTGTCATGCGGCAGTCGAGGGTCGCTGGGATGATTTGCGCGAGATCGTCGAACAAGGCGAGGAACGCTACGAGGAATTCCGCCGGCGCGGCAGTTACTGGCAACGACTCAAAGGATTTCTGCCACTGTTACCGGCTCTTGCGGACCCGAACCATCCCGAGCGCGCGAAAGCGTTGGATTACTTCCTGCATGACCGGGATTGGCCCACGCTGCAGTGGATCATGATCAAAAAGTTCGGGCTGGGTGTTGAGGATGCGGTGCGTTTCCTTGGCGGGCGTACCACCCACCCCGAACGACGGGTGTTGGTGTTCTATCTGTTGGGCGAGAAAGAGGAGTTTCAGCGGGTCTTCGAGGAACTGGATAAAAAGAAAGGTTGGCCTGCGATGGGATACGTTTTGGGACGGTTCTTGCGAAACCAATGGTTCAATGTTCCAGTGCCCGACAACCAACCGGACCTGCGTCCTGCCGATGCGGTGTCGCTTGAGCAGTTCATGATGTTTTGGCTTTCCCACCAAGCCACCCAACCTTTGCCGGGTTTTTCGCCCAATGACATGTGAGCGGCCGGCAGGACTCGTTGAGCGTCACAAGTGACCGGTGGCTCAAGGGCCGTCACTGTGCCGAATGTGATCGGCCAGTTCCGCGACTCGCTCCGAGAGCAATCGTTCGGCGTTCGTCATGGCTTCCGCCACGGTCATGCCGGGTTGCAGCAACGACAGCGCACGAACAACGGGCGCCGGGGGTTCGGTGCGAATTTGACCGGCAATGAGCGCCACACGCGCGCGCTGAGCACGGGCAATCGTAAAGACCGTGGCCACAACTTTCCCGCGCAACGAGGTGGCGTCAAAACAACCCTCGCCCGTGATCACCCAGGCCGCATCCTGTGCGGCGGCCGGTAGGCCGATCAACTCCGCGATGCGCTCAGCGCCCGGTACGAGTTGGGCACTTGCAAACACGGCAAGCCCGGCGGCCAAGCCACCGGCCGCTCCACCGCGCGGCATCAACGCAACGTCACGCCCTAGCTGTTCGCGCATGAGTTGAGCGAAATGCTCGAGACCATCGGCAAGGAGCGCGACGGTTGCGGGGTCAGCCCCTTTCTGCGGCGCGAACACGGGCGCGGCCCCGGTAGGGCCGCACAGAGGATTGTCCACATCGCAAAACACTTCGAGTGAAACGCCGGTAGGCCAACCGGCAGGCGGTGGGACGATGCGCGCGATGCGATGAAGATTGGCGCCGCAGGCCGGTAGGTGTTGGCCCGTGGCATCGAGAAATTGCCAACCGAGCGCTTCCGCCGCACCTGTGCCGGCATCCACCGTGGCACTGCCGCCCACGCCAACCCAAACACGTCGCGCTCCCCGCGTCAGCGCATCACCAATCAGCTCGCCGGTACCTCTTGTGGTGGTGTGGAGCGGATTGCGCTGGTGGGGCGGCAACAAAACCAGACCGCTGGCGCTGGCCATTTCGATGACGGCCAGTTGTTGTTCCGGTAGCCAAAGATACCGGGCAACAACCCGTTGTTCGGGCAATGGGCCGGTAACTGTGCGCTCGATCCACGTGCCGCCCAGCGAAGCGTGCAACACCTCGGCAGTGCCGTCGCCGCCGTCGGCCATCGGTTTGCGAACGATTGTGGCAGCCGGTAGGTCGCGCTGCAGGGTCTCGGCGATGATGCCGGCAGCGCGCGTAGCAGTGAGCGAGCCTTTGAATTTGTCGGGCGCCACGATGATTTTCATAGCGGTCACAATGTCGCCTGGAGCGCGCGCCGGGCGACAGGCCGAATCAAGGTATTTGACTCAGGGAAAAAGGCCGCGAAGTTTTTTGGCTTCGATGATGCGCGTGATGCCGAGGGCAAGGGCGGCGTCGCGAATGTAGAAGCCGGTTTTCTTGCGGTACTGTTGAACCTGGTGATGTGCTGCTTCGAGTTGTCGGTAGAGGCGGTCACGCACTTCAGCCTCGCTCCAGAAAAAGCTTTGCAGGTCTTGCACCCACTCGAAGTAACTGACAATCACGCCACCGGCATTGCAAAGGATATCGGGGATGACATGGATGTCGGTTTGCTCGCGCAAAATGGCGTCGGCCTCGGCGGTCGTGGGACCGTTGGCGGCCTCGGCGAGGATGCGACAGCGCAGGCGACGGACGTTGTGCTCGGTGATCTGGCGTTCGATGGCGGCGGGGATCAGGACGTCGCAGTCCAACGTGAGCAGCTCGTCGTTGGTGATGCGGTCGGCGTCGGGAAAATCCACGAGCCGGTGGCCGCGTTGAACAAAGTCGGCGACGGCTGCCGGGTCGAGTCCGCCCTGGCGGAAAACTCCGCCGTGAACGTCACTGACGGCGATGATCTTGGCGCCAAAGCGATGCAGTTGGACGGCGGCCGCGGCACCAACTTTGCCGAATCCCTGGATGGCGATGCGCAGCGGTCGACCGCTGAGGCCGAGGGATTCGGCGGTGCGGTTGACGAGGTACGCGACGCCAAGCCCGGTGGCTTCGCGGCGACACGCGCTGCCGCCGAGGTTGACCGGCTTGCCCGTGACGATTTGGGGAACCGGATGACCGACGTGCATGGAGTAGGTGTCCATCATCCAGGCCATCGTTTGCTCGTCAGTGCCGAGGTCGGGCGCCATCACGTCCACGTGCGGGCCGATGAACGGGATCATCTCCTGCGTGTACCGTCGGGTCAGCCGCTCCAGCTCGCTGCGACTGAGTTGCGTCGGATCACAGGCCACGCCGCCTTTGGCGCCGCCGTAGGGCAGACCGCACAACGCGCATTTCCAGCTCATCCACATCGCGAGCGCGGCAACTTCGCCGAGGGTCACATCGGGATGGTAACGCAGGCCGCCTTTGGTGGGACCAACGGAGAGATGGTGTTGAACCCGGTAGCCCGGGAAGATTCGCGTTGCGCCGTTGTCCATGCGCACCGGCACTGAGACGACGATGGCGCGGCGCGGCCACAACGTGCGTTCGCGTTCACTTTGAGGCAGGTCGAGCAAACCGGTGATGCGCTCGTATTGTTGTCGAGCCAACTGATAGGTGGGCGATTCGAGGAATTCAGGAAACATGCGGAGTATCTCCCGGTGCAATCACGCAGAGACCGCGCGGCAATACACCCAATCGCACCGGTGTGGTTCCGGCCAACTCACCGTCCACTTCGACCCACAGTTGGCCATCGTGGGTGAAGGAGTCGGTTTGGAAATACCGCACGTCGGGGCGTTGGAGATGTCGGCCGGCCAGCACCGCCCACACGAGAGGGAGACCGGGTCGTTCGCAGATGCAGATGTCGAGTTTGCCGTCGGTAAGTTGCGCATGCGGGAACACGCGGAACGGGCCGCCGTAATAGCGGCCGTTGCCCACGAGGATGGCCGGTGGGCACGGTGTTTGGCGTAACACGCGCAGACCCGCCAAGACGTAGGCGAGCGGACCGAGTTGTTTTTTCTGTTCCCACCGTGCCGCGCGCACAGCAGCGGCGTCGAAACCGATACCAGCCAATTGCACGAAGTACCGGCGTTGGCTGTTGAACTCGACGAAACCAAGGTCCACGCGGCGAGTGCGACCTTGTTGGATGCATTGCCAGGCAGCCGGTAGGCGGAGCGGCAACCCCAGCTCCCGGGCGAAAACGTTGGCCGTGCCGAGCGGCAGGAGTCCAACCGGCACGTCGGATGGGGCGATGCCGTTGACGATTTCATTGAGGGTGCCATCGCCACCAGCGGCGATGATGGCGGTGGCGCCTTCGGCTTGCGCGGCGGCGGCGAGCCGACCGGCTTC
>JANWVU010000038.1:11381-17406 GCA_025056465.1 Verrucomicrobiia bacterium
CTCGATGGCGGCAAACTCGGCGGAGCCGGTGAGGCGCGGATACGGGAGTTGGCGGTGGGCGATTCGATTTATGTGCGCAATGTGGGCGGGCCGGTGCGGTTCAGCGGGGAGTACATGGAGCTGGAACCGGTGCGCGGTGAGCTGGCCAGTGGGATTGTGGAAGGCAAGTTGCGCGTGAAGTTGTTGGGCGGGGTTCGGTACGAGGTGGATTTGACGGGACGAGGCAGTGATGTGACGACCTTGCTGCGTGAGGCGGGCGCGAAACCGGTCATGAGCGGGTTGCTGCAATGGACGGTGAAACTCAGTGGTACCGGCGGGTTGCCGACGGTGGTGGGCGGTGGTCGGGCCGAAGTACTGAACGGGCAGGTTACCGGGGTGCCGCTGCTGACCTTGGTGGGGACCTTGCTCCAGGTGCCCGAGTTGCAACAGTTGTCGTTTACGGAGTGTCTGCTGGAGTATCAATTGGGCAACAACGTGATGACGAATCCGGTCATTCGCATTGGTTCACCCGCAGTACGGGTCGTGGGACATGGCACAATGACGCTCGACACATACGAATTACGCCATGATTTCACGGTGATGTTGACGGAGGCCGTTCTTAGCAAGGCGCCGAAAGAAGTGCGCGGAGCGTTTCGCAAAACCGACGACGGAATGCTAGCGCTGGATTTTCGGGCCAGCGGACCGTATCACTCGCCAAAGACAGACTTATCGCAGCGCCTGGTGCGAGGCGCGGGCCAGCAGTTGCTCGATAAAGGGTTGAGGAAGTTGTTGGAGTGAGGGAGTGACGAGTGCAAAAGGGGGCCGGTGAGCCTGTGCGTAAGTGCACAAGTGCGCAAGTGCGCAAGTCACCCAGTCTTCAGACGAGGACGTGGCCACTTCCAAAATTCAAAATGAGCACTTGGCCACTAAAACAGTGAAGCACTTATACCTTGGAGCACTGAAACACTGGACAAGTGGGTCTCGAAAAACGACCGTCTCTTTTTAAAATCCGCGCTTGATTTATGCGCATCATTGCAGGGGTCGCCCGCGGAATGACATTGGTGGCACCGCGCGGAAAAAACACGCGCCCAACATCCGATCGGGTGCGCAGTGCGATTTTTTCGATCCTCGGCGAGCGAGTGGTGGGGGCAACGGTGGCCGACCTGTTTGCCGGCAGCGGCGGGTTGGGCTTGGAAGCGGCCAGTCGCGGGGCGCGTCGCGTCGTGTTCGTGGAAAATGACAAACGGGCGCTCGTGGCGTTGGAGCGAAATGTAGCCGAATTTCGGCGGCGCGCACCGGTGGGGTTAGAGATTTTCCGTGAAGATGTGTTTCGGTTTTTGCGGCGGGGTGAACGATTCGATGTAGTGCTCGCCGATCCGCCGTATGGAGAGACGGCGCAGCGGCTTGTGACGATGCCGGTGGCGACGGAGTGGTTGGTGCTGGAGAGCGCGATGCATGATCCGTGCATGCCGGCTCCGGTGTGGCGTGTGGAGCGCGACGCGGTGTACGGCGACACACGTGTCCTCGTATTACGATGCTGCGCTAGGAAATGTGAGCCTCCCTCGGACTCGAAATAACCGTTGGTGCCCCGCCGGCAGCACCTCGGCACACACGTCCTGCCGCGATTGGTACTAATCTAGCCCGAATGGTCGCGTGCTCTCGACGCACGCAGCAGCACGTCAACTGGCCAAAGCAGCAAGGACTTCGTCGGCGTGTCCTTGCGGTTTGACCTTGCGCCAAATTTTGGTGATCCGACCGTCGGGCCCAATAAGGAACGTGGAGCGTTCGACACCCATGTACTTTTTCCCGTACATGGATTTTTCCTTCCACACACCGTACGCCTCGCAGATGCGGTGGTCTTCATCAGCAACCAACGTGAACGGCAGCTTGTGTTCCGCGGCAAATTTCGCGTGGGACGAATTGGAATCGGGACTTATGCCGAGCACCACCGCGCCGCGCCGACGCAGTTTCTCATGCGCGTCGCGAAATTCGCACGCTTCCTGGGTGCAACCGGGCGTGAAATCTTTTGGGTAAAAATAAAGCACAACCGTTTTCCCTTTGTTCGCCTCCAACTCAGGGAACGAAGGCGCCTTGTCGCCGACTTTCAACTCTTTCATGATCCTCCTTTCACTCCGATTTTAGGACATAGACTGACTACCTCGCATTGGATGCAATCGGGTCGGCGCGCGTTGCAACGTTTACGTCCGTGCCAGATGAGCAAATGTGCGAAATCAATCCAACCGCGACGCGGCACGATTTTCATCAGGTCGGCTTCGATTTTTTCAGGGTGGGTTTGGCGGGTTAGCCCCATGCGGCGAGCCAAGCGTGCCACGTGAGTGTCGACGACGATGCCCTCGGCTTTGCCGAACGCCACACCGAGCACAACGTTGGCGGTTTTGCGCCCGACGCCCGGTAGGGTGACGAGCGCGTCCATGGTGTCGGGCACCTGGCCGCCATGACGCTCGACGATAGCGCGGCAGCACTCGCGCAGGGCGCGGGCTTTGTTGCGGTAAAACCCGGTGGAGCGAATCATTTCTTCCAATTCGCCGTTCGGCGCGTTGGCATAATCGGCGGCGGTGCGGTACCGCGCAAACAAAGCCGGTGTCACCTGATTGACGCGTTCGTCGGTGCACTGGGCGCTGAGAATCGTGGCGACGAGCAATTCCAGCGGGTTGCGATGATGCAACGCACATTTTGCGTCGGGATAGGCGCGGCGAAGTTTTTGAATGATTTTTCGACAAGTGGTTGTTAGATTGCGCGGCGTCGCGTTCACCCCAACGAGCTTAGCAAAAGGAGAGTCAAATGGCACACGTTGTTACGGAACCATGCGTGGGTTGTAAGTACACCGACTGTGTGGAAGTTTGTCCGGTGAATTGCTTTTACGAGGTCGAAGACCGCCTCTACATCCATCCCGACGAGTGTATTGATTGCACGGCGTGTGTGCCGGTTTGCCCCGTGGAAGCCATTTTTGCCGAGGCGGACGTGCCGCCTGCCTGGCAGCATTACATCGCGGAGAATCGCGAAAAGGTCGGCTCGGCTACAAACATCACGCAGAAGAAGGAGCCGTTAGGGGCTGGTAAGCCCGAATGCCAGAAGGGTGCGCGCAAACCGTAACCGCTTGTCGCAGGAGACGAAAATTTTTCACCGCACCTGTTGATTGCGAGACGGTGTAATCCTGCCGGCTGATATTTAGCTGCGCGCCCCCGCCGCAGGAGTCCCCGGGGTGGTCGGTGGATTGAGGATGTCGCGATCGATGATTTGGTACATGGGCAGGTAGCGGTAGTAAACTTCCAGCATCAACGTCGCCATTGTGGTGGCATAAACTCGCGCTGCCATGCCTTTGATGGAATGGCCGCCGGCTGCGTCTTTTGGCGGTAGGTCCCATGAGCCATCGCTGTTTTGATTCTTGAGCAGCGTTTCCCGCATGATCCGATTCCAGTAATCCCAATGCGTGCGGCCCCCTTGGAACATCGCCAGCGTCGCATAATACCAACGGTAAATCGTCCAGCCGCCGTCTTCCTTCCAATTCATCGTCTGCTTGCGAATGTTGTCGAGGCACTTCTCGATGCGCTTGTCGCGGCCGTGTCCCGCCAACTGCAAGCAAAACACACCCACCGCGGTCATGGAGGGGGAGTTGCCGGGGGACGAATAACCAAATCCACCCGACTCGTGATACATGTTCCAAAAGTAATTCGCGGCTTTGTCGAGGGCTGATTGCGGGACTTCCACGCCGGCTGCTTGTGCCGACTTCAAGCCCATGAACACCCAACCCGAAACTGAGACATCCGAGTCGGCCGCGTTCGGCCCGTACCGCCACCCGCCCTCGTTCAAGGGATTCTGCTTCTTGACCGCTTGCGCCCGCAAAATCAACCGCGTCGCCCGCTCTAGCGGCTCCCGCAACATCGGCGACCCAGTCAAAATGTACCCCTCCGCCAACGCCAACGTCACGAGGCCTTGCTCATACATACCGCCCGGCACATCGCCATCGGCCGGCACGATTTTCGCCAAGCGCTCCAGGGCTCGTTGCACCGTCTGCCCGAACTCGGGCGAGTCAGCGTTTTCCCCATGCCCAAGGAAACACAACGCGCCGAGCGCCGTTCCCGCATCGGCACGCAACTCCCAAGAACCATCGGGTTTCTGATTCGCCTTCAGCCAACGCAACGCGGCCAACACGGCCCGCTCGGTTTCTTGAGAGCCACCGAACTGCTTCAAGTTGATGCTTCGCCGCGGTCCAATACGCCCGGCTCCGAGCCACGGTCCACCGGGCCCGCGAACCCCACCGGCACCACCTAAGATGTCGCCGATCCCGCTAACCGGTGCTGCTCCGACCCCGGTCGGACCTGTCGCTACGGGCCGCGCAATCGCCGTTGCCGCATCACTAAACACACCGATGACCTCACCCACCGACGGCGCGCCTGCCGCGGGTGCGGCGGCGATCGTCGCCCGGTATTGTTGCCCACCGGCCAGAGGATTTCCGCCGGGACCTTTTCCGCCCAAGCCGCCCCCCTCGCCGAGATCCGGTCCCTGATATTCGAAATCGCGATAAACAGCGTACGGGTCCTCGGGCAAATCGTCCGAGGGAGGCGGCAGAGCCATTCCGCCGGTCAACTCCGCCACGATGTCGGAGACCACCACCACAATTTTCACCGAAGCCAACCCCAACACAACGAGCACATGCAGAAGCAACGCGATGACGAAATAGCGCGTGATGGTGGTTAGCCCCATCAGCCATGCGAGGAACTTATTACTGACAGCTTTCATGACTGTCTCCTTTCACTTGGCAAGCGCGGCACCGCTGGACACAAGCTAAAAGACCTTGTCATTCTTGTCCAGCCACATTCATCCGAATCGCGTGCCCGCATTGTGAGTCCGCTCCGCGCCGGCAGCTCACGCTGCCGAGCTTCACGACTGCGCCTTTGGCATGGTCAATTGGCCGGGGGCGTGGTAGTTTGCCCGCTCATCATGACGGGTAAAAAACTGACCGAGCGAGCGACCTGGCAAGCGTTGCAGGAGCATTGTCGGCAAGTAGAGCGCCTGCATCTGCGTGAGATGTTTGCCGCCGATCCGCAGCGCGCGGAGCGCCTGCGTGTGGAGGCATTGGGGATCTATTTAGATTATTCAAAGCAACGCGTCACGGAAGAGACGATGCGGTTACTGCGGGCGCTGGCCGAAGAATGCGGTCTGCGCGAGGCGATCGCGGCGATGTTTCGCGGCGACAAAATCAACGTCACGGAAAATCGCGCTGTGCTCCACGTGGCACTGCGCGCACCGCGCGACGCGGTGATTACCGTGGATGGGGAGAACGTCGTGCCGAAAGTGCATGCGGTGTTGGACCGCATGGCGCGGTTTGCCGAGCAAGTGCGTCGGGGCGAGTGGCGCGGCTACACTGGCCGCCCGATCCGCAACATCACCAACATCGGCATTGGCGGTTCGGACCTCGGCCCGGTGATGGCGTACGAAGCGTTGCGAGCCTACAGCGCGCGTGAGCTGACGTTTCGCTTTGTCTCCAACGTGGACGCCACCGACTTTGTGGAAGCCACGCGCGACCTCGATCCGGCGGAGACGTTGTTCATTGTTTCGTCAAAGACGTTCACGACGCAGGAGACGATGGCCAACGCACGCACGGCGCGACGATGGACGTTGTCGGCGTTGCAAGACGAGGCGGCCATCGCGCGCCATTTTGTGGCGGTGTCCACCAACACCGCCGAGGTGCGGCGATTCGGGATTGATCCCGCCAACATGTTTGAGTTTTGGGATTGGGTGGGCGGCCGGTATTCCATGGATTCGGCCATCGGTCTCTCCACCATGATTGCGATTGGTCCCGACCACTTCCGTGACCTGTTGGCCGGTTTCCATGCCATGGATGAACATTTCCGCTCCGCGCCGTGGGAGCGGAACCTCCCAGTGTTGCATGGACTACTCGCTGTGTGGAACGGCAACTTTCTTCGGGCTCCGACCATCGCGGTGCTGCCATACGATCAGTATTTGAAACGATTCCCCGCGTACCTGCAGCAATTGACGATGGAGAGCAATGGCAAATCCGTGA
>JANWVU010000039.1 GCA_025056465.1 Verrucomicrobiia bacterium
CGCCGCTGCGGTCGGAGGCCGACCGGCAGGCGTTGTGGGAGGGGCTGGCGGACGGAACGATTGATTGCATTGCCAGCGATCATGCGCCGCATTGTCCGTTTGAGAAGGAAGTGGAGTTTGATGTGGCGCCGTTTGGAATCATTGGGTTGGAGACCGAGTTGGCATTGTCGCTGGAGCTCGTGCGGAAAAAGATTTTGACGGTGGGACAGTTGGTGGAGAAGTTCACCGTCAACCCAGCGAGAATTCTGAGGTTGGCGAAGGGGACTTTGAGCGTGGGGGCAGAGGCTGACATCACAGTGATTGATCCCGAGAGGGAATGGGTTTATGACGTGAGTCAGTCGGCGAGCAAGTCACGCAACTCGCCGTTTCATGGATGGAAGTTGAGAGGCAAAGCGATCATGACGATCGTGGGGGGAAAGGTGGTTTGGGAGGAATGAACGAGCGGCCCGGTATTTTGGCTTTGGAGGATGGGACAATTTTCGAGGGGATCGGGTTTGGTGCTCGGGCGACGGTTTGCGGCGAGGCCGTTTTCAACACGTCGATTACCGGCTACCAGGAAATCCTGACGGACCCGTCCTACAAGGGCCAGATCGTGGCGATGACGTACACGCAGATCGGCAACTACGGGGTGAATTCAGCCGATGTAGAGAGTTGGCGACCGCATGTGGGCGGGTTCGTTATAAGGGAACTCTGTCGGAAGCCATCGAATTGGCGTTCAGAAGCGTCGTTGGATGAGTATCTTGCAAAGCATGAGATACCGGGCCTGTATGGGGTCGATACAAGACTATTGACAAGCAAATTGCGTGTTGAAGGCGCGATGAAGGCGTGCTTGTCAACGGAAGGAATTTCCGGGAAAGAAGCGGTGGATCGTGCGCGGGCTTGGCATGGGATTGTGGGGGTTGATTACGTATGTGAGGTAACCCATGGTAAACCTTTTGTGTGGGATGAGGATGGTAGTAAGAGCGCGCGCTGGGTTGTTGAACGGGATGCGAGTGGGCAGATCCGATATCATCGGCCGACAGTACCGGCGGATATTCCAGTTGTGGCTATTGATTACGGCGTAAAGTACAACATTTTGCGGTCGTTGCGTCGGCAGGGGTTTCGGGTTCAAGTTGTCCCAGCGCGATCAACCGCGGAAGAAGTGATGAGCTATCGGCCTTGGGGCGTTCTGCTGTCAAACGGCCCGGGCGATCCGGAGGCGTTGGACTACGCGCATCGGGCGGTGCGCGAATTGTTGGGGCAGGTGCCAATTTTTGGGATTTGCTTGGGGCATCAAATCTTGGGATTTGCGGTTGGTGGTCGTACGTTCAAATTGAAGTTCGGCCACCGTGGTGGCAACCACCCTGTGAAAGACCTTGCTTCGGGTAAAGTGGCAATCACGTCTCAGAACCACGGATTTGCAGTGGATCCCGCGAGCCTACCATCGGATGTCGAGATTACGCAGGTGAACTTATACGACAAAACCGTCGAAGGATTGCGGCACAAACGCTATCCTGCGTTCAGCGTGCAGTACCACCCTGAAGCGTCTCCCGGGCCGCATGATACAGATGAACTGTTTGCGAAATTCAGGCGGCTGATTGAGACACGCTCGCTTTCTTGAGCCAAACGAGTAAAACGGCGATGTCCGCCGGTGTGACGCCGGGAATCCGAGAAGCTTGGCCGATGGAATCAGGTCGGTAACGCTTTAGCTTCTCACGTGACTCGTAGCGGAGTGCGGTGATTTCGTCATAGTTAATCCACGGAGGAATTTGTTTTGATTCAAGTTTTTTAAACCGCTCAATTTGTTCTAGGTCGCGGGCGATGTAGCCCTCGTACTTAATTTGCACTTCGACCTGGGTTTTCACGTCGGCCGGTAGGTCATGCCGGGCGATTTCTAGTTGATTGTATGAGATTTCAGGGCGGCGCAAAATCTCCGCGTAGGTGAGGCGCCCGTTCCACGTGGAACGCAGTCGCCGCAACTCTGCTTCGACGGCATCACGCTTCCGACAAAAAACACTCCATCGGTTGTCATCTACAAGGCCCACCTGGCGTCCGATGGGCGTGAGGCGCATGTCTGCGTTGTCCTGCCGGAGGATCAGCCGGTACTCGGCTCGGGAAGTGAACATTCGGTAAGGTTCGTCGGTGCTTTTCGTGATGAGATCATCAATTAGAACACCGATGTAACTATCGGCCCTTGTGAAGGTTATCGGTGGCTTTCCTTGGGCGCGCAGAGCGGCGTTGATACCGGCGACAATCCCCTGGGCAGCCGCCTCCTCATAACCTGACGTACCGTTGATTTGACCTGCGAAGAACAAGTTGGCAACGCGTTTCGACTCCAACGTTGGGTGGAGCTGATGCGGGAGGCTGTAATCGTATTCGACTGCATAAGCCGGGCGGATGATTTCCGCATTTTCCAGCCCGACGATACTCCGAATCATCTCCCATTGAACATCCTCGGGTAGGCTCGTTGAGGCTCCGTTGACGTAGTATTCATTGGTGTTTCGACCTTCTGGTTCGAGGAAAATCTGATGAAACTCCTTTTCTGCAAATTTTACGACCTTATCTTCGATAGATGGACAGTAGCGTGGACCAATCCCCTCAATCTGCCCGCTATAGAGCGGTGATCGGTGGAGATTTTTGCGAATAATCTCCTTCGTATTCGCAGTCGTTCGGGTGATGTAACAAGGTAATTGTTCCACGTGGAACGATGGCGGAGTTATGAAAGAGAAAAAGGACGGGGGTTCATCGCCCGGTTGCTTATCCATCACAGAGAAATTGATTGAACGACCGTTCAGCCGTGGCGGCGTGCCGGTTTTGAGCCGACCCAGTTCGAACCCAAGCTCTCGTAGGTTTGCTGACAATCCATAGGCTGCCGGCTCCCCCGCCCGACCGGCTTCTACTTTCGCCTCACCAATGTGGATCAGACCGCGGAGAAAGGTACCAGTCGTCAGAACTACGGTTGTGCCGTGATAAGTGACGCCGGTTTTCGTTTGTACGCCCTTTACTTGATCGCTAGCCACCAAAAGCCGCTCGATCATTGCCTGGCGTAGGTACAAGCGGGGTTGCTGCTCGACTACATGCTTGAGCCGAAATTGATACGCCTTCTTATCGCATTGCGCTCGGGGAGCCCAAACTGCCGGCCCCTTTTTCGTGTTGAGCATTCGAAACTGAATTCCGGTGTGGTCGGTGTTAACTCCCATCTCGCCGCCCAAAGCGTCGATCTCCCGCACAAGATGCCCTTTCGCCAACCCACCAATCGCTGGGTTGCAGGACATCTGGCCAATCGTGTCGAGGTTGGTCGTGATCAAAAGCGTTTCACATCCCATGCGACTGGCTGCGAGTGACGCTTCAATCCCGGCGTGACCGGCCCCCACCACGATCACATCGAAAACCTTCGGATAAATTATTTCCATCTTCACTTACCGATACAGAATCTGCTGAAAACTTGGTCAAGGATATCTTCTGTCGTGACCTTGCCGACAATTTGACCGATTGCGTCATTCGCCCTTCGCAGGTGCTGAGCAAGAAGCTCGTCACAGCCGAGATTTGAAGCGTGATTAATGGCGTCGGTCACTGCAACAATTGATTCCTTCAATAAAAACTCATGTCTTTGGTTTATCAGCACTTCAGAGTGTGAATTTGCATCCACAGGGATACCGGCTTGTGCCTCGATCGTTTCTCGAAGTTCTTCCAAACCCTCCCCGGTCACGCAAGAGACATTGACTCTAGAAACACCACTAAACTCGGGCGGCACTTGCAGGCGAGCGGGTAAATCGGACTTGTTGACCACGAGGATTATGGAAGCCGATAGGGCTAGGTACGATTGTCGGAGCTCGAGGTCAGCCTTGTTCGCGGGTTTTGAGCCATCCACAACGTGTAGGATCAAATCGCTTGAAGCGATGGCCGATCGAGTCCTTTCGATTCCCAACTTCTCAACCTGACCACGTGCTTTGCGAACGCCTGCCGTGTCAACCAAAACAATTGGAATCCCGCGAATCGAAACCGACTCTTCCAAGATGTCTCGTGTGGTGCCGGGAATTGGTGTGACTATGGCGCGCTCCGTGCCGGTGAGCGCGTTAAGAAGGCTCGATTTTCCTACGTTTGGTCGGCCGATGATCGCCACTCGCAGCCCTTCACGCAAAATCCGCCCCTCTCGAGCCGTGGCCAGCAATTTTTGAATCTCCGTTCGGGCGTGTTCCAATCGTTCGATCACAAACGCAATTTCTTCTTTTCCAATATCCTCATCGGGAAAGTCGATGTACGCCTCTACGTATGCCAACGCCTCGACCAAGGCCGTCCTTACCGCTTCCAACTTATGAGATAATCCGCCCCCCAATACGCGACTGGCCGCGGCGCGCGCGCGTTGCGTCTTAGCCGAAATCAGATCCATAACAGCCTCGGCCTGAGTTAGATCCATTTTCCCGTTCAAGAAGGCTCGCTTGGTGAACTCACCGGGCTCTGCGAGCCGAGCACCATGTTTGAAGCTCAACTCTAGAATTTTCCGAGCGACCAACGTGCTGCCATGACAGCTGATCTCCACGACATCTTCGCCCGTGTAACTGCGGGGAGCGCGCATCACGCAAATCATGACGTCGTCAATAAACTCACCATTGTCGCTTACCCGACCGTGGATCAATCGATTGGCCGGTAGCTCAGGCAACCGGCAGCCGTTGAGCTGCACAAAACGATCCGCCACGCCGACAGCATTCGGGCCGGACAATCGAACCACGGCCAAGGCTGCCGGTGCCAACGCGGTGGAGATGGCGACAATCGTGTCCTCCATGCGCGGAAATCACGGCAGTATAACGAGCGGGTGATTCTTTTCAATCCGACCGGCTTGTAATCGGCAACCGATTCGCGAGGATGCGCGAGGTTTTGTGCGCATGAAGCACCGCAAGCACGTGGCGTGGTCGTACCACGAATTACCGGAATGGGTGAGTCAGGGAATCGTGCCGGCTCCGATCGCTGATCGAATTCGGTCGCATTACGGGGAGTTGGGTGATGAGGCGGGCGGGCCAAGGAGGTGGACGCTGGTCGTGTTTGGGTTGTTGGGGCCGGGTTAATTTTGTTAGTGGCGCACAACTGGGAGAGGTTGCCGCGGGGTGAGCGGGCAGTGATTGCGTTGGCGCCGCTGGTAGTCTGCGCCGCGTTAGGGGCGTGGTTGTTGGGGACGGGCCGGGAGGCCACGACATGGCGCGAATCCGTGGGCGCGGCGCAAACACTGGCGACGGGTGTGGCGTTGGCACTGGTGTCGCAGACGTATCACCTCGGGGGACGATTTGCGGACTTGATGTTGGTGTGGTCGGTTTTGGTGATACCGGTAGCGTATTTGTTGCGCGCCACCGTGCCCGTGATGTTTGTATCTGGTTGGCGTGACAGTGTGGACGGGCTCGAGTCATGACTTGCCGGCTTATCGCTTGTGGTTTTTCCCGCTGGTCGCATTGGCGGTGCCGTTTCTTTGCTGGGCGGGTCGCGGCAACCGGTATCATGTCCGACCGGTGTTGGTGGCGTGGTTGATCGCGCTGATTTTGCCCGTCGGCACGGGTTTTGTGCTGAACCCGGTCGATGAAGCCTTTCGAGTTTGGCCGGTCGTGTTCAGCAGTCTGTTTGCGCTGTTGTACTTGATCGGTCAACGATGGTGGAGTGAAGGACCCACGGTCGGGCAACGTCCGTTCCAAACGGTGGGTGCGCTGGGCGTGTGTGGTTTGGCGGTGATGATGAGTTTTGGTGGCGCGTGGGAGCCGGTGGGATTTCTCCAGCGTGACAAGCCGTTGGGAACCATCCAGGAAAGTTTGTTGTTCGCGACGGCGACGGGGTTTCCTGTGGCGGCGCTTGCAATGTGGGTCCGCAGTTGGACGCGGCGTGCGTGGGATGAGGTGCTCGTGGGCGGGGCGACGTTGTTCGCGATCGTTGCATGGATACTCGCGATGCAAACCACCGGGACGATGGGAGCTGTGTTGCTCAACGTGTACCTGTTCGTGTTGGGTACCGGCATCTTGGCGGTAGGACTCCAGCAGCGCAGGTTGGCGACGGTGAACGCCGGTATGGCGATTCTGGCGGTGATGATTTTGTGTCGGTTCTTCGACATGGACTTGAGCCTGGTGGTGCGGGGCGTGGCGTTCATCGTGGTGGGCACCGGATTTCTGGCGGTGAATTGGTTTTTGTGGAAGTGGAGGCGCGCGGAGGGATGAATGCACGGTGGATTCTGGGGTTGTTTGTGGGCTGGGCGATGGTGCAAGTGGCGGTGCCGCTCTGGCAAATTTGGAAGTACGAGGACGTGCTGCGGACCGGTACCGCATACAAACTGCGCACGGCCCCTGTGGATCCATACGACGTGCTGCGGGGGCGGTACGTGGCGTTGCGTTTTGCCGATACGGAGGCACCGGTGCGTGCGGGGGATGCGATTGGAGAGCATCAACCCGCGTATGTGCGATTGGAGACGGACGCGGCCGGGTTTGCGCGGTTTGTGGAACTCTCATCGAAGCCACCGGCTCACGGCGACTACCTAAGTGTTCGATGCGGAGCGCTCAACCAAGCCAGCGGACGGATGTATTTTGAGCTCCCGTTCGACAAATTTTTCATGGAGGAGACCAAGGCGCCGCGTGCCGAGCGGGCGTTCTGGCAACATGGTAATCGGCGCGATGCGCCGCCCAACGCCTACGCATCGGTGCGCGTGAAGAAGGGTCGTGGTGTGATCGAAGACCTTTACCTCGAAAACATCCCCATCCGCGATTTTTTGAGACAGGAGCCGACGGGAAATTAGACAGGTCCGGTTGCGCGCGAGAGGCAAGCCGTCAATCCGGTAGTGCCGTTTTCAGTTGGGCAAGTGGAAAGCAGCGTCAATGTCGCGTCGGATCGCGGCGATGGTTTCGGCGGAGGCGCGTTCGCCCTTGGGCATCTGGCCGTAGCGCAACGGCGGGAGAGAGCGTTCGATGGTGAGTTGCCGGGTAGCCCACAATTCAACCCAGCGACGGGCCTGAGCCGGGTCGCTGCGTGTGGCGAGTTCCATCCAGCGTGCGCCGAGCAACGTGGCTGCGAGGTCATCTTTGTCGAATCGGTTGTGGGGGTTTTTAGCGTCGAGCTGTTCTTTGGTCAGCGCAGCCGATCGGCCCACGTCCCAGTAGCCTTCGAATGCACCACCGCCGATGAAGTGAAATGCCCAATCGTGCCGCCCTTGAATGTGAGCGTTGCCTCCGCGACTCATCCATAGCCACAGCCCGCCGAAGACCGACCGAATTTGATCGTGGAGTTGGAGCTTTGGGTTGGCTTCGACGTTGGCGAGCGCGGTGCGGCACAACTCGGAAAAGATGAGATCGAACGACCATCCTTGGCGTTGGAGTCGTGCGGCCTGGTCGGCGAACCGGGAGTCGTGGGAGACAACGTTTTGTTTGGTTTCGGCCCATGCGCCGGCAACGACGACAGACAGCGTCGTGATGAGCAACAGACGAAAGCGCGGGGCGAACATGGTCATCAGGTTAGATGGGGTTGATTGAGGAAGCAATCGGGTTGCCGAAAAATCTTCGAGAAAAGACTTGCGCGGGAGTGGGTGGAGTTGGTAGTTGTCGTGAACACCGGCAACTCTCGAGTTGGGGTTGTCGGTTATTTCGGCGACGATTAGTCAAACGGTTTAGCAAAAGTGAAAACGCCTCACGACGGGCGATGGGTCATGAGCTGGCGGGGTGATTGGGTATGCAGGGCAACCGTGATGGTCGGGCTGACGACCACGGGCACGGTGTGGGCGAACAATAATGTGCATGTCGCCATCCACCGCCACTTGCATCAGCCAATTTACTGGGGCGAACCCGACAATTTCCGACCGAACCAAAGCCAGTTCGCCCAAGATTCCCAACGCCGCAAGGAAGCCAACCAAAACTGGTACGGCGGCCCCCAACAAAATCCCGAGAACCAACTTCAATACGGCGAGAACTCCGTCTTCGGGAAAGCGGACCGGGTGAATGCGTACCAATTTTGGATCCGCAGCTCGATCCAAGGGATGACCGGCTCCGATGCCGGTATGACCATCAGCTACTCGGGCGCGTTGCAACGCAACATCTGGAGTTTCGGGCGCGACAACAATGCCGGCAACGACGGCTACGGCGGCAATTGGAACACCGACACTACGGTGGCGCGCAGTTGGCGCACCCGCGGGGGCACCGGTAGCCCGCGCGCGGACATGGTCGGCATGACGTATCATCACGCCTTGGGGCCGCTCGTGCCGAAAAGCGTGTTGCGGAAAGAAATCGCGATGCAACGCGAGCGCATGTGGAAATCGTGGGGAATGAACCCCAACATGTCGGACCAATCACGCGGGTTTTGGCCGGTGGAAATCGCGTTCTCGCGGCACATGATTCCGGTGCTGCGCGAGTTTGGGTATGAGTGGGTGATTGTCGCCAACAGTCATCTGGCGCGCACGTGTCCGAACTACATGGACATCATTCAAACGCCCGGCATCGGCGCGGAGTTGAAAGCGGATCCGCCCAATCGCGCCGATCAGCTTGGCCCTGTCGTGCCGGCCCAACAATGGTTCGGTGCCAATCGGGACACGTACGGGAATGTGTTCCCGGTACCGTTCGCGTATCAGGCGCACTGGGCCAAACACGTGGATCCCGAAACCGGTACCGAGCACCGCATCATCATCGTACCGGCGTGCGATTATCACGGATATGAGAGCGGGTATGCGGCCGTGGGCTGGACGCACATTGATGGGAAAATTGCGCAGTACAACGACCCGGCACGACCGAACATCGTGTTGTTGGCGGCCGACGGCGACAATTTCTGGGGCGGCGGCAATTCGTTTTGGAACGAGTTCGCGCCGCAATTTATGAATGACGCACCGAACCACGGCGGGAAAACGGCCACCACCATTCAGCAATTTCTCGATGATCATCCCGTGCCTTCCAACGCGGTGGTGCATATCGAGGACGGCTCATGGATCGCGGCGGATCAAGGGAGTCCGCAATTTTACCGGTGGCTCGAACCACCGCGTCGGCTCACTGGCGTGAACCCGAATGATCCGTTCACGTATTTCGATTTGGAGAACGGTTGGCACGTGGACATGCGCAACTGGGCGGTGTTGCTGGCTGGTGTGAACTATTGCGAGACTGCCGAGCAAATCATCGGACCGCACAACGTCGCGGCGTGGCGGATCGAAGAGCCGTACCAGGACAACGGCACGTGGAACAACCCGAATGCGGTCGAGCAAGCATGGCATTTTCTGCTGTGGGGATTTGATAGCGGGTTCATGTATTTCGGAACGGCGCTGGACGACGAGGTGAAACCCACATTTGCCGCCAATCGGGCGATTGGGTTGGCCGCGCCGGTGGTTGGGAATGGCTCGGGAGATCAAACGCCACCGACGGTGTTCAAACCGCAGCGGTTTCCGTGGAATCCGGGCGGCAAGGGCAAAGGGCAATATCTTGGTGGCAAGACCGTGGGTTTCACCTCGCCGCCCTGGCCGTCGGATTTTTACATTTGGACGTTGGTGTTCGATGTGTCGGGCGTGTCGAACGTGACGCTGAAAGTGCGCGTGGACGCCGACGGCGTTAATCCACTCGCCAGTCATCAAAACGAGACGTACGCCGGTGGCCCCGAGGTGGGTCCGTGGATTTCGATCCCGATGACACGGCGCGTATTGCCGGCAGGCGACCCGACCGGTGATTCCAGTATCAACTTCTTCGTGTTGCCGACGCACATGGCGGATTACTACTGGGCGAAGGTCACCGGCTTCCGCAACGTCCTGCTGGATTACTACGTGGAGGCCGTGGACACACGCGGCAACGTTCACAAGTCCGACATCCAACACGTGTGGGTGGCTGACGACGGAAGTGGTCCGCCCACTCCACCGAACGCGCCGACCGGTTTGACGGCGATGGCGGTGAGCGCCTCGCAGATCAATTTGAGTTGGAACCCGGCAAGCAACGCCACCGGCTACGTGGTCAAACGGGGCGGCACACCGGTCGGCTCGACAGCGGCCACCAGTTACAGCGATACCGGTCTGCAGGCCGCGACTCAGTATTGCTACACGGTGGTGGCGACCAACGCGGCCGGTAGCTCGGCCGATTCGAATGTGGCCTGTGCGACGACGCCGATGCCGCCGTTGTACCCGCCGTTTGTGATGGACGGCCAAGCCGACCATGCCGGCTATTTGTTGTCGTCGCCCGGTATGACGCTGTATGCGGCGGTGCGCGGGGATGAGTTGTATGTGGCGACGTGGTCGCCCGGCAACTATCCCGGTGACACCACCAAGAATGATCATTTCATCGTGGTGAGCGATGTCGTGGGCGCGCTGGTGCCGGCGTTTCCGACGTGGTCGAAAGCCGGTCAGATTGCCGCGCCGAATACGAAACCGTTTCTTGGTGGCGAGAGCATGAACACGTACGTCGGTTGGCAGAATACCGGTGCATCGAACGCGGCGGCCAAGGCGGCGACCAACAGCGGGCAGATGGAAGGCGTGTTGAATTTGCGACAAGCGTTCGGGGGAGCGGTGCCGGCAACGTTGTACGTGGCGGCGTTGGCTTACAACACGCAGAACGGCGGCGGGTTGGTGGCGCAGGCACCAGCCGGTAACGGCAACGGCGATGTGGAAGCCGGTGAGTTTTTGGTGATCTCGACGGACGCGATTCGGGATGAAAACGGCGATGGACGATTTGACCGATTAGACCCGGCGATGGATTTTATGGTCACCTCGATTACGAGGACGGGCAACGTGACCTACATTACGTGGAAGAGCTTACCGGGTCGGCAATATCAACTGCGTCGCGCGACCAGCCCGGCGGGACCGTTTGAGCCGGTGGGGACGAGTCTAACGGCGGCGCCCGGCCAGTTTCACATGACCACCAGTGATACCAACACATTCGACCAGGTGTTTTACCGGATTCAAACGAACGTGCCATGAGAACGAGGATGTTATTGCTTGCTACCGGATTGGCAGGTGCCACAGCAGCGCACGCCGCAATCACGATCGGACCAGGTCCGGCCATCGGGACGGACAAATACGGCGTGACGTGGTTTCAGGAGTTTCAGGACTGGAGCCACACCGATGTGAAGGCACTGGATCAAAACAACGACCAGTACAAGTTCAACAACCCGCACGACACGGCACGCGACATCATCGCGGTGTACGCGCGCGAGGAGGGCGACAACTATTATTTCCGCGTGGATTTCTTCGATTTACTGCTCGGGTCGGAGACCAGTGAGTTGGACGTGTATGTGGCGATTGATTGCGCGGCGGGCGGGCAGGTGTGGTTACCGGATTTCACCGACACGCAGACATCGCATCCGTGGGAAATTTGCATCGCGGTGTACAATGCAACGGCGGCCACGGTGTACGACAGCAGTTTCAACAATGTCACTGCCGGCAACTGGCTGGGTTCCTACTGGCGATCGGACCTCGATAGCGTGGAGTTCGGGATCAAGAAATCGCTGCTGACCGCGCGGGGGTGGACGCCCGGCACGCCGCTGAACTTTCAGGTGTTCACCACGCGCGATGGCACGAATGGCGGCGCGGGGGAGATTACTGGGAGCGATTTGGTGGATCACAACGGAACGCTGACACGCAACACGGGCGGCGGCACCGGGTTTCTCAACGGCGCCATCAGCACCACCAGCACGGTCAACCGCGCGAAGTACGCGGCGATTGCCCACGCCAATCAATCGATCGCGACGCGCACCGGTACGCAGAACCACATTTTCAGCATTCAGGGATCGTTGCGACCGGGGTTCATTCGGACGATTGACACGCACGAGATGCTGGGCGTGCCGTTGAACATGCATTTGAGCGGGTCGTTGATCAGCTCGTTGTTGTGGGCGCGGCAAAATCCGGCGGAAACGGGGCCGGCAGGCTATCCCCACCGGGACGGGCCGACGTTTTTGAATCGGCTGAAAAATTTCATCAACAGCGGCGTGGGTTCGTTGATCGGCGGCGTGTACAGCGAACACATCATGCCGTATTTCGAGGGCGAGGTGAACCGCGCCTCGATTCGGGCGTTCAATGATCTGGCGCTGAGTTTCTTCGGGCTGACCACCAACGACATGAAAGTCATGCACACGCCCGAGCGCGTGATTCATTCCAACACAAATTGGTTCCGCGCCAATCCCGCTGGGCCGTTGAAAGGCAAACCGTTCGAGGACATTCTGGCCGGTGGGTACGTGGCGACGTATCTCGATGAAGTCACGCACCTGCACTGGTGGTTTTATCCGAACGAGCAGAGCAATCCCGGCTGGGACGATTTCAACTGGGGCCGGTGGGCGGGCGGCGGTGGTAACGACGAGGAGCCGTACCACCACAAGATTCACAAGATCAATGGCGTGTTGGTTTTCATGATCAACGACCGCGAAGACCAGTCGAAGTTCGGCAACGACGATGGTGGGATGTTGCACGACACACGCTACACGCTGCTGCAAAAAGCGTTGTCGGCCGACTACGCACAAATCACGATCGTGTTTGATGATTGGGAGGCGTATGCCGGTAACTCGTTCGGTCAGGGTGCCAACAACAACGCGGATCAATGGCATCGCACGATCCGGTGGGCGGCGAATCACCAGTGGATTCAGATCGTGAATCTCAAAGACGTGGTGACGTGGGCGCAGAGCGATCCGAACTGGGTGATTGATCACGGGTATGTTTACGACAAAACCACGCAGACGTACGAGTGGTTGAAGAAAGCCACCCAGCACAGCTACGACCACTGGTATTACGGGTACACTGGCAACGGTGTGGTGGAGCCGTCGTTCTTCGATCGCGTGCCGCCCACGGCACCGAGCGGGTACACGATACCGGGCACCAAGAAATACGGCGACATGAATGCGCCCGGCACTTTGATCCGCGACGCATGGGATAAAGTCGCAGCCATGCCGAACGGGTTGCTGAAGCGACTCGCTGAGTGGACTTACTCCTGCATGATTTACGAGACGGCGTGGCACGATGAAAATCCACCCAGTTGGTGGTGCACGCCCGGTAATCCCTGTCACAACTGGTTCGATGCCTATCAGTCGCGCAATTATCAGGTGACATTCAACCGCCCGGAAACGGGCTCATACGAAGATGCCGATTCATTCGATCCCATTTCGGGTTGGGCGTTGCGGTTGCATGGACACGTTCGCAAAGTGGGCATTCATGCGGATGCGGCGCAATGGGTGCAGGCAATCAAAAACGGCACGCAGGGGCCGCAGACCGTGGTGGAGGCCAAGGACGTGGATGATGATTTGTGGAACGAGTACATCCTGCGCAACAACCGCGTGTACCTGTGCTTTAAGCGCTGGGGCGGACGGTTGATTTATGCGTTTGTGTACAACCCGGCGATTCAGGACGCGTATCAAGTGGTGGGCGTACCGGCGGCCAACCCATCGGAGGAACACGACGGTGAGGGGGCCGACAACAATCGCTGCTCGGCGTTCAAAGATCGGTATGCCACGGTGGGCACGAACAATTACCGGTATGTTGACGATGACTATGCACTGACGCCGCCCGTGCAAGGGTCGAACTTCTGGGAGTTTGTGTCGCAGGACGGTCAGGTGCGCAAACGGATTATCCTGCCGGCGGGACGCGATGCGGTGCAGGCCCGGTACACTATCGGCCCGGGTGCTGGCACCTTGTACATCCGGCATGGTCTGGGGCCGAACCAGATGGATTTGTTGTTGCACGGCGACGCGAATCTGGTCGTGGACAGCGCGCCGCTGTATTACGGGTTGCGCAACACGAACGGTGGCGCGGCCTACGCGGTCAATGGCGCCAACAGCGCGCGCACAGCCGGTCCGTTGCCAAATGCCGGTTACCAAAACCGCGAGCTGCCACTAATCGAACAGGTCGAGCAATACAACACGGCGACCAACGCCAGCATCTGGTTGGCGTTCAGTCTCGCCAGCGCGCAGGACATTGATGGCGACGGGCTGGCCAACACGTTGGAGCAATCGCTCGGCAGCGATTATGAGAACCCCGACAGCGACGGTGACGGAATGTCGGACGGGTTCGAGCACGCGTATTTTGGACACCCCACCAACGCATCGCCGGGGGCTGACCCGGACGGAGATGGTCAGACGAATTTGCAGGAGTTTCTGGCCGGCACCCATCCGTTGAACGCGGATTCGGCGCTGCGAATTGTCAGCATTGCGCGCCAGCCGAACGGTGATGTGCACGTGACCTCCACGTGCGTGCCGGGTCGGCGATATGTGTTGGAGGGCACGACGAACCTGGTGACAACGGCGTTCGCCTCTGTGAGCACCACGAATACAGCCAGCGGGACTACCATCACGTTTGTGGACCCGGCGCCCGCTGCGCCGCACAAACATTACCGGGTGAAATGGGTACCATAATGACGAAAACAGTCTGTTTGCGGTTGGGTTATCGGGGACAACATGCTGCGCGAGTGGACCGGCATGACATGCCGGTGCGATGTGCCGCGAGAGTGCAGCGCCAGCCGATGCGTTCGATGTGGGGCGCGACGGCGGGGGCGTTGCTATTCATGGCCAGTTTGGCCCACGCGTCCATCATCACGGTCGGCAACATCACCAGCGTCACCACCTCCAACGCCGCCAACGGCACACCGGTGTACGTGTTCGGCATCAGCACCGGTGGGGCCGCGGAGGTGACCCCGTACGCGCCCGATGTGATTCGCGTGCGATTTCATTTCACCGGGTTGTGGCCGAAGGAAGAAGTGATGGTGGCCAAAAAACTGGAAGATTGGCCGACGACCACCGCGACGTTCAGCGATGAAGGCGCGCACTACAAACTGGCCACCAGTGAGCTGGATGTCATCATCCACAAGACACCGTTCAAGGTGGATTTCCGCGACAAAAGTGGGTTCATGCTGTTGCAGGACGCACAACTGGAGTACAACCCCACATACAACTACGTCGGTCAGCGCGGCACCGGCATTTCCAAGCTCAAAAACCTCAAAGTGATGCCGGCAGGCCAGGCGTATTTTGGGTTGGGCGAGTACGGTGGGCCGTTGAACCGACGCGGACGCGAGCTGGAATGCTGGCCGACCGGCACGTTCAACTGGGGCGAGTTTCAAAATCCCACGTACATGAACATGCCGTTTTTCTACGGAGTCCAACCGGCCAGTGGCAGCCGACCGGCGTTTGTGTACGGATTGATGTTCAACAATCCGTGCCGGCCGCTATTCAAATTCGGCACGCAATTTGGCGACCGGTTCTCGTTCGAGGCCGGTGACGGTCAGTTGGACTACTACTTTTTCGGCGGTGGCGCACAACACACGTTTGTGAAAGTGCTCGACCGGTATTCCGAGTTGACCGGGCGACCGACGTTTCTGCCGAAGTGGGGGCTGGGTCATCATCTGAGCCGGTTCAGCTACGACAACCAGGCGTGGGTCGAGTACATCGCCAACGAGGCCACCGTGCGCGACATCCCGCTCGATGCGGTGTATTTGGACATTGATTACATGATGTACGGGCCGCTTGGGCAGGACAACATTCGGCAGCTCACCATGCGACCCGACCGGTTTCCGAATCCTGCCGGCATGATCAGTTATTGTCATGCGCGCGGGGTGAAAGTCATTCCGTTGATCGAACCGTGGTTGCAACCCGGTGACCCGTTGTATGGCGAGGCCAACAGCCAGTTCCACTTCATCAAGGACAACGCGGGCAACACCGTCACGCGCAACATCTACGCAGGGCCGGTATCCTGGTTCGATTACTCCAGCACGCCCATGCGGTTGTGGTGGCAGAACAAAATTATCAACTGGTTCAATACCCTGCCGTTCGACGGTATTTGGAATGATCTGACCGAGCCGGAAGGTGGCGACCAGATTCCGCACAACGGGTTGTTGTGGGTGGATGGCCGATTCGGCACAAGTAACACCGATTCGCGGCGGTGGTGGTCGAACGAGCACAATTACTTCGGCATCCGTGCCTCGCAACAAAGCTACGACACCTTCCGCGCGAAGTATCCGAACCGACGCCCCTTCATCCTCGGCCGGTCGGGCACGTGCGGGTTGCAGCGATACGCGGTCAGTTGGAGCGGCGACACGCGGGCGAACTGGTTTTATCAGAAGGCAACGATTCCGTTTGGCCTGAGCGCGATGATCTCCGGTGCCGGCTGGTTCGGACATGACGTCGGCGGATTTGCGGGGTCACCGGATGGTGAGTTGCTTGTGCGGTCGTATGAGGCAACCGCATTGACGCCGTTTTTCCGCAATCATGCCAATAAGGACAGCGCGGACCGCGAACCGTGGCGATTTGGCGAGCCACACCAGGGCATGATGCGCAACATCATCAAATTCCGCTACCGGCTGATGCCCTATCTGTACACGCTGGCATACGAGTTCACCCAAAACGGCAAGCCGATGAACACGCCGACGGTGACGGATTTTTATGCGGACGTGAACACGTACACGTTCAACGACTACGATTACATGGTCGGCGATTGGTTGCTTGTGTCACCCGTGTATGTGCAGGGTGCGACGCAACGCACGGTGTATCTGCCATGGAAAGATGGGATCGTGTGGTACTACTGGCCGACGGGCCAGGAGTTCAATGGCGGCCAGCACGTAACTGTGAACGCGCCGTTGGGCACAATTCCGATATTTGTTCGGGGCGGCGCCATCATTCCGATGGGACCGTCGATGCAGTACATGAATCAGTTCACGCCGAACTATCTCGACATCAATTGCTGGCCGGTAGGCACGAGCGAGTTCACGTTGTATGAAGATGCCGGTGAGGGTTGGGACTACCTGAGCGGCGTGTACGCCAAAACGCGCATGGTTAGCGTGCGCAACGCCACGTCGTGGCAACTGACGTTGCATGCACGTCAGGGGACGTACAATCCCGGCGCCCGTACGCTGTACATCTACGTATACAACCCGCAGTCGGTGCAATCAGTGTTGATCAACGGTGTGCCGGTGCCGAATCTGCCGAACTTCGGAGCCGGCAGCGAAGGTTGGTTGATGACGGGCGATGGGAAACTGGGCATCAAAACGCCGGACACCGGCGCGCTGAAGACGATTTTGGTTAACTGGGTTGGCGCCCCGCCCGGTAGCGGGGCGGATCTTGGCATACCGGGCACGTGGAGTGGTTGGGATGATTTGGTGTCACCGTGGAACCTCACACGCGTGACGCCGCCCGGTACCCCGGCAGCGCAGGTTTGGTTTACCAACACGATTTACGTCGCGACCAGCGGCGGTGACATCACGCCCGGTACGTATCAGTTCAAGTTGCGCGCGGGTCACAGTTGGGCGAGCAACTGGGGATTGAACGCGCCCGGTAGCGTGGCGATTGATGGGGCGACGACGTTGGCGTGGCTCGGCACCACCAACGCCAGCATCACGGTGCAAAGCGGGTTTTATTATTCGTTCCGCGTGTTGCAACCAACCGCCACCACGCC
>JANWVU010000003.1 GCA_025056465.1 Verrucomicrobiia bacterium
CGCCGTCAGGTCTTAGCGAGTAGCAAATGAGCGCGACGATGACGAACGACGATGCGACCAGCTACACGGCGGAAGCTATTGGCCACCAGCGCGGCGCGACTGGTGCTGGTCCCGTGGGCGGCAACCGGTTCACGTACACGGGCCGGGAACCGCTCGGCGACACGCAGGGTCTGTACTCCTACCGCTGGCGCGTGATGGATCCGAATTTAGGCCGGTTCACCAGCGAAGACCCGCTGGGGTCGTGGATGGGGTGAATACCTATCTTTATTTATGTACAGAACACGCCTTTATATGCCATTGATCCGTACGGTGAGGTTTCAATCGGACCGATCGTCAGAATCATCAGTATCATCATGAATGCAATTCTTGGCGATTGCGCTGGCGTGCCTATGGGTACTGAGACAGCTCCCGTTACTGTTTCAGGCTCGTGTTATCGCGTATGTCAGCCCATGCCGGGTAGTTCCGAATGTCCCTCATGCCAGAATATGTATGGTAAGGGGCATGGACAAGCAATTTACCGTTGCGAGAGCACCCTGGTAGGCAAAAAGTTTATCTTCAATCGTTGGGCTTCGCCTCCTTTTTGCGACGCTCCTCCTTGTAACAGCTCTGGCAGCTCGTCAGGTTTTCGATGCATTGAGGTGGCAGTGCATATAAGCTTTTAGAATTAGGTTTTTCGGGGTGGTATAGATAAAAGGAAAGCATGTAATGACGACATCCTTTTTTGTTGAGCTTGGCATTTACTTGCTTGTTTGTGCTTGCTTGTGTGGGATAGCCTGCAAGACGGGACGGGACCTGAGTTTTGGATTATGTATGTTTATTCCGTTCCTAAACTTTTTGCTGATAGTGTACTTGGCGTTTAGCACATGGCCCATTGAGCGAGAAATTGGAGAACTTCGCGCCCGACTTGATCACGAACGAGAACTGGCAAGCCATCGGGGTCAGGTCGGGCAACTAGCGGATGAGTGCCACCCCGACAGATACCAACGCCACCGCTTACGCTAACGAAGGGTTCGGTCGGGTGCGCGGCGCGCCCGACCGACCCGGTGTTCCAAGCCAATACCGCGACCGGCCCATCGCCGTCCGCCTATTCGCTTACAACATCGGCGTCACCAAATGTAACAGCGTCACCGAAATTGCCGTCTTCGAGCACTGCATCCGCGACGACCTCAATGAACGCGCCCTCCGCCGGCTCGCCGTCTTGCGCCCCCTCAAAGTCGTCATCGAAAACTACCCTGAATCTCAAATCGAAATGCTCGAAGCCGTGAGCAACCCCGAAGACCCCAGCGCGGGAACGCGCCAAGTTCCGTTCTGGCGTGTCATTTACATTGAACAGAACGACTTCCGTGAAGTTCTACCGCCCAAGTGCTACCGGCTCAGCCCCGGCACCGAAGTCCGGCTGCGCTGCGCGTACCTCATCACCTGTACCGGCATCGTCAAAGAGCCGCAGACCTGTGCCGTCGTCGAAGTACAAGCCACCTACGACCCAGCCATGCGCGGCGGCAACACCCCCGACGGTCAGAAAGTCAATGCGACTCTGCATCGGGTTTCAGCCGCCCACGCCGTGGATGCCGAGTGCCGGCTATACGACAAACTGTTCACCTGCCAGGAAACGGACGCCGATGGTGGTTTCAAGAAGAACCTCAATCCCCACTCGATAGAAATCGTTACCGGCAGATGCGAACCGAGCCTTAGCACAGCGGTACCGGCAGAACGATACAAGTTTGAACGGCTCGGCTGCTTCGCACTCGATTCCGACTCTCACCCCGGCATGCTGGTCTTTAATCGCGTCGTGACTCCTAAAGAAGCCTGGGCGAAGATTGAGAAGAGAAAAAAGTAACCGATCAACTGTAGAGGAACAACAAACTTCGTAAGATGCGCGCTGTGACAATCACCTTGCTGAATACTAGAAGTGATGCGGAACGAATTCGCGCAATTTGGCATATGTTGAACTCTTCGCAGGAGGTTTCCTACTTTTTGTCTGTAGGTTGGGTGGAAAACTGGCTCGCAACCCTGCCGGAGGATGTATCGGTCTCACTGGCTGTCATATCACAAGCAGAAACACCAGTAGGTGCATTTTTCATAGGCAAATCGCGCGTTGTGCGCAAACGGGTTTTCAGAAGCCAAGCCGTTTTTTTGAATACCACTGGGATGCCGGAGTATGACGCCCTGTGTATTGAGTACAATGGAATTCCGTTGACCGACGGGCACAAATGCGATTTAATGGACATTATTGAGTCCCTCCCAATTGACTGGGACGAGATATTTTTCCCTGCCCTCGACTCCAAAGCATTTCCGGCTAATTCTCTGGACACATTAAGACCGCCGTATGTGCTCGTAGTCGATAAGGTTGTCCCCTCGCCCTATGTTGATCTCCAATCTGTTCGAGAAGCTAAAGATGGCTACATTTCGCTGCTTAGTGCGAACACACGCCAACAGATTCGCCGCTCATATCGACGTTATCAAGAGAAAGGCCCGCTGAACTGTCGTGCGGCAGCGAATGCTGCTGAAGCTCATGATATGCTCGCCGAATTGATACGACTTCATCAGGCAACTTGGATGGCGAGAGGTAAACCAGGAGCGTTTGCATCAGCCTATTTTCGAAAGTTTCACGAACGATTAATCGAAACTCGATTTCACACCGGGGAAATTCAGCTATTGCGCATCTCCTTTGGAAACACGGTCGTTGGTTATCTGTACAATTTTATTTTTCGCAGGCGTGTCCTATTCTACCAAAGCGGACTTGCATACACTACTGATCCGCACTGCAAGCCCGGGTTGGTTTGCCATGTGGAAGCCGTGCGTGTGAATGCTGAGGCTGGCAATCTGACGTATGATTTTTTGGGTGGAGAGAGCCGTTACAAACTCAGTTTAGCCACACACCAGAACCGATTGATCTGGGTACGAATCCAGAAGCCAAGGATGAAATTCAAAATTGAAAGAAAATTGAGAGCTATAAAGCAGTTGCTAATCGCTTGGCGTTCAAGCCGAAAGCAGAATATATATGAGCAGTAAAGCCCATTTTTCTGGATTTCTCGTAACCGATCGGGGGTGCTCTTGAATGCCAATGTGATTCTCTTGCCCGTAAAGCATGGCAGAAATTTTCTACGCGACAAGATCGCATGGATCCGAAGGAAAATTCTTCTCGAGTGTTGTCTTCCTACTGGCACGGTCTGTAATGCAGCCATTCCGGTTATCTATAGGTTCGGCAGCGAATCTGATGTCAACAGGCTTACACTGACTGCCCATGACTATGACGAAGAGGCAAAACGGTTTGCCATAGAGCGGCTTCGATCCGGCGATAGACTGGTTCTTGGAGAATATCTAGGAGATATCGTATTCTATGGATGGATTATGTTTGGGCAGATGGATTTGGGCTATCGAAGCTACAGGCCAATTTCGAAGGATACAGCCTATGTTTACAAACTGTTTACCGTGAAGGAGCATCGCGGGCGTCGCGTATTGCCCGGGTTTTACCGGTTCGTCGCAATGCAACTTGAGGAAATAGGAATCAAACGGATGCTCTGCTGGGTCAAC
The DNA here is from genome assembly GCA_025056465.1 of Verrucomicrobiia bacterium. Classification (GTDB taxonomy): domain Bacteria; phylum Verrucomicrobiota; class Verrucomicrobiia; order Palsa-1439; family Palsa-1439; genus JANWVU01. The sequence goes on from JANWVU010000003.1 coordinate 3,535, forward strand.
AGCACAAATGTTCCGTCACTCAAATCGCATACACGCTGTGGATTTCTGCCCATTGGCAGTTTTTACGAGATTCAGTTGTTTGGGAAGACGCATTATGTTTTAACTCGGCAAGCACGCCTTTCTATTGGTGACCAGACACAAGCGATTCCAAGGAAAAGAGAATGAATAAGCGAGAAATGTTGGCATCGCAATTTCGCCGACTGGGCATTTTGTGGCTGTTGGAGCAGTTTCGGTTGCGCCGTGGTTTGCTGGTGGTCAACTATCATCGTATTGGGGCTTACGAGGGCAATCAGTTCGATGACGGCGTGTTTTCGGGGACGCCTGAGGATTTTGAAGCGCAGGTGGTGTACTTGCGCAAGCATTTCCGCCTCTTACGTTTGGATGAAGTTCTAGAATTCTCTCGTGCTGGGTTTCAATTTCCGGAACCCTGTGCTCTGATCACTTTCGACGACGGTTATCGTGACAACTTTGATCTGGCTTTTCCCATCCTTCGCAAGCACGGTGTATCGGCGGTGTTCTTTGTGCCCACAGATTACATTGAAAACCCACGTTTACCTTGGTGGGATCACATCGCCTACGTCGTCAAAAAGACGCAACTTAGAACGCTCTCGCTGAGAACCACACCACCTATGACGATTGACTTAACCACAACGTCTCGGAGGAAGGCTATCTTCCAAATCCTTCGGGCTTACAAAACCGCCAACAAGGCCGACGAAGCAAGATTTCTATCTTCGCTAGAAGAAGCCTGCGAGGTGCGCGTGGATCGCGCAACCTTGGGGCGCGAATTGTTTATGTCGTGGAGTGATTTGCGCCAAATGGCTGATTCCGGCATGAGCATTGGCTCGCATACGCACACCCATCAGATTCTCGCACAACTGCCGGTGGCTGATCAGCGGCGCGAGCTTCGCCTATCACGGGATCTGTTAGAGATTAACCTAAAGAAATCTGTTTTAGCTGTTTCATATCCTGTGGGAGGGAGGGATAAATTCACGGTGACCACCAAGCGGCTATGTCGCGAAGAGGGCTACGAACTTGGTTTTTCGTTCTACGGGGGCATTAACCGCCCCCGACAGACAGATTCCCTCGACATCAAACGCATTGGAATTGAAATAACTGATGGTCCATTGCTGCCGCGTACTCGAATGGTTTTGACAACTGTCTTCGGAAGGACCTTCTAGGGGGGCTTTTGCTGAACACCTCGACGCCATCAACAACCCCGAAGACCAGACAGCAGGCACCCGCAAAAGACCTATCAGCCGTGAACTCTACATCGAACAAGACGACTTCATGGAAGTCCTGCCACCCAATTTCTTCCGCCTAAAACCCGACGGCGAAGTCCGCTAGAAATACGCCAACATCATCAAGTGCGACGATGTCATCTAAGACGCCACCGGCAACGTCATCGAACTCCGCTGCACAGCCGACCTCACTAGCGAGACCGGTGGCGCCACTGCCGATAGGAAATCAAAGGCACCATCCACGGGGTCAGCGCCCAGCACTGCATCGAAGCCGAGTACCGGCTTTACCACCGTCTCTCAACCGAGGCCAAGCCCGATGCCGACGGCGATTTCAAGAAACACCTCAACCAGCATAGCCCCGACATTGTCACCGCAAAGTGCGAACCGAGCCTCACCAACGCGAAGCCCAAACTCCGGGACCAATTCGAGCGGCTAGCCTATTTTGCCGTCTACCTCTATAGCAAAACCGGCAAGCTGGTCTTCAATCGGACGATCACCTTGAAAGACACTTGGGCCAAAATTGAAAAGAAGGGGAACTCATGAAATTCAAGTTTCAAGAGTTGACCCCCATGACCTCGAATGAGCGCGACACCGAGAGACACCGATGCGACCGCCTTCGCCTACGAAGCGTTCGGCCGAGTGCGCGGCGCGACCGGTGCCGGCCCGGTCTGCGGAAAGCGCTTCACCTACACCGGTAGGGAACCGCTCGGCGACACGCAGGGTCTCTACTACTACTACTACTACCGCTGGCGCGTGATGGATCCCAATGCGGGCCGCTTCACCAGCGAGGGTCTGCTGGGATTTGTGGATGGGGTGAGTCGTCAAAATTATGCCCCTCTAGATCCCCGTTACTTTATAGATGTCTTCGCCTTGAGCGTGGCGTCCAGTCCAATTTCAGCTACCTCAATCCCTCTCGGCTTTTGGAATGTAATCGGATCGAGTTTTTTGCTGCGACTTCGTGGGTACCTTTTAGCTCGAGCATCGGCTTCTATGCTGTTGACACCCCTTCAGCGGTTGGCTGGGTGTCCCGCTTGTCTGCGTGTTCCAATGTCATTGGAAACAACCGGTTACCGAGATTGTCACCGAAAGACGCATGCGTTTTCAGTGGGGCACGTATGAGTGTTGGGACGATTGTAACGGGACTTATTGGTTGGAACAGCGGAGCGAATTTACCACGGAACTACGTAATCGGTGGCGTAGGCGATCGGATTGGAAAACGACCGAGTTTTCTTCTATAAGCTAGTGTTTACCTGCTTCGATGCTATCGCCACAGACCATAAGTTGGTTGATGTTGGCTGCAGGGTTGAGCGGGTGGATGTGCGGCTGCTCGCGGCCATCCTCGACATCAGATTGGTTGCGCGACGAAGAGGAACGTCTGGAATTGCAGTTGCAGGCGAATCCTTCGGATTGTGTAGCGAACGAACAACTCTCGGTAATCTATACAGCGCGAGCCGTCGCTGCAGACCACGCGCAGCACGCGGATAGATTGGCCTTGCGTGAACGCGCGCTGAGTATGGTCCGCGTTGCCTTGGGCTGTGTCACAAATCCGACGCAGAGGGTATTTCTCGCCTTTCGCTTGGAAGCACTCGGTGCGCGGGAGGAAGCATTACCGATCTACCGTTCATTTCTGGAAAGCACCACTGGTTCTGAAGGAGAAATAGATCGGTCGTTGGTTGCGAGTCCTGAGATATATCGGCAGTTGTTGCATGAGCAACAGGAACTAAGGCGTGAGGTTCAGCGGCGCCTTGCCAGGTCGAACGGCATCGACGAACTGGGCCAGATCTCGGGAACCAGCCGATAAAGTGGACCGGTAACCGAAAGTAAAAGCTGCCGCCGTCAGGTCTTAGCGAGTAGCAAATGAGCGCGACGATGACGAACGACGATGCGACCAGCTACACGGCGGAAGCTTTTGGCCACCAGCGCGGCGCGACGGGTGCCGGCCCCATCGGTGGCAAGCGCTGTATGCACACCGGTAGGGAACCGCTTAGCGGCATGCAAGGTCTCTACTACTACCGCTGGCGCGTGATGGATCCGAATTTGGGCCGGTTCACCAGCGAAGACCCGCTAGGGTTCGTGGATGGGGTGAATGTTTATGCTTACGCAGTCGCTCGTCCTTTGCGATTGAAGGACCCCAGTGGTCGTGCGGCGACTCCGATAGCAGACCAGACTACGTGTCAAGACCGATGCGGTCGAGTGCCTTGTCCGTTATTAAGAAGGAACCAGTGTTTGCGTACCTGTTACGCATGCTGTATCGGATGCGGCGATGATCCGAACTGTCATGATGCGTGCATTGCAGCTCATGTGCTCTGCTGTATGGGTCGATAAATGCCCTCCTCAATGCCATGAGACGCAAACTGATTTTTCAGGCGGTTTTATGGGGATTATGTTTTGGAGCTATCGAAGCGATTGTTTCGACTGCTTGGTTGGAGTTGGGGTGGGGCAAGCACGGTGCGACAGCTTGGACGCCAGAGCTGAAAGCGTACTGGTGTGTCGTGTGGGCTTGGCTACCGGCAGCCGTTCTCGCGGTGGCCTTGGGTTTAACGCTAGGCAGTCGGGGAGATCATGGGTGGTTTTGCACTGCACTCTGGGGCGGCGTCGTTTATGTGAGTTTCCCTTACGTGCTGGGGGTAGTGGTTGGAGCGAAGTGGTGGAGTTTCGGGCTTCCCTCGATTGTCTGGAATCTCACAGCGGGCGTAGTCTTAATTGCGCTTTGTTTGCTGAGTGCGCGGGTTGTTCGTAGCAACACGTTGAAAAAAGGCGACGGGGTCAGATCTTGAAACTTGAAGTGCGGCGGCCAGTCATAGCGAGGACGATACCTAGTAGTGAGAATGGGTTGTTCTCGCCGTGCCGGTTGCTATGAGGCGGGGCATGACGAGGCCGATTTGAGTTGAATTGTGCGTGAAAACGGTGGGGCGTGTTTCTTCTGACTCGGCTCACGGGGGCGGTGTGGATCAGGTCACGGCCCGAAGCTATCAGCGGCGCGGAGTCTACCGCGATGATTCGGACCGGCGGGCGTTTCTGAGCACGGTTTGGGCACGGCTGAGCGGTTCAGGGTACGGGTGAGGGCGGATGGCGAGCAGAGGGAGGGTGCGCTGCGTGGAACACTCGATAGCCATGAGCGGGGATGTTTCAAGGTTCATGAATTGATCCCATAGGACCGGGCATTTAAAACTTGGTACATTGCACCGGCACGCCAAACAATAGCTTACCCGGTGAAGCGATGCCGGTAACCGCGCGGGCGCGCCAGCGCGAAGTTGTTGGGTTGCTCCGAAAGCTTGTGAGTGAGCGGGAAGAGCGATGCAGGTATCCCTACGCCCGGGATGTCCATCCGTCGCAGGATGAAGGCGGTTTTGCGTGCGGATGGCGGGACCGGTTGTGTTGGATGGCAAGGTGTTGACAGCGCAAGCGGGCGTGTTAGTATGCGGGCTGCCGCGTAGGACAGCGCAGACGAGCAAATGCTGTAGGAGTTGGGGAATCCGCTGGCTGTTTCACCGAAGGGGAAACAGGCGCGGGTGTGCTGTCTTTTGGGGCGGGAGAATGAATTGACGGGGACGGAAACGGAATGCGATGCGATTTGGTTGGGTCAACGATCGGTGGCGTGAAGCCCACGTAGCTCAGTTGGTAGAGCACGTCCTTGGTAAGGACGAGGTCACCGGTTCAATCCCGGTCGTGGGCTCCAGTCGCGCACGGGTGCCGATCCAAGTGCACGGCGATTAGCTAGAACAGAATTAGAATTGAATTGGAATCAGGAGGAGAGACATGGCGAAAGGTGTATTTGAGCGAACGAAGCCGCATGTGAACGTGGGAACGATTGGGCACATTGACCACGGTAAGACGACATTGACGGCGGCGATTTTGAAAGTGTTGAACAAGCAGGGCAAGGCGGAAATCAAGACTTACCAAGAAATCGCGAAGGGCGGCACGGTCCGGGACGCCACGAAGACGGTGACGATTGCCGTGGCGCACGTCGAGTATGAATCGGATAAACGGCATTATGCGCACGTGGACTGCCCAGGGCATGCGGACTATGTGAAGAATATGATTACGGGTGCGGCGCAAATGGACGGAGCCATCCTGGTGGTCAGCGCGCCCGATGGTCCGATGCCGCAGACGCGCGAGCACATTTTGTTGGCGCGGCAAGTGGGCGTACCGGCGATTGTGGTGGCGCTCAACAAAATTGATTTGGCCGAGGACAAGGACTTGGTGGATTTGGTTGAGTTGGAGGTGCGCGACCTGCTGAACAAATACCAGTTCCCTGGCGACAAGACACCCGTGGTGCGGGTCAGCGCGATGAAAGCACTGCAAGGCGACCCGGAGGCCGAGAAAGGGATTCTGGATTTGATCAAAGCTGTGGATGATTTCATCCCTGAGCCGGTGCGGGAGGTTGATAAGCCCTTCCTGATGCCGGTAGAGGACGTGTTCTCCATCACGGGCCGCGGCACGGTTGCAACGGGACGCATCGAGCGCGGCACGATCAAGGTTAATGATGAAGTGGAAATTGTTGGCTTGCGTGAGACGACCAAGACGGTCGTTACCGGCGTGGAGATGTTCCGCAAGATTCTCGACAAGGGGCAGGCCGGTGACAACGTGGGGTTGTTGTTGCGCGGCATTGAGAAAGATGGCGTGGAGCGCGGGCAGGTGTTGGCTAAACCGGGCAGCATCACGCCGCATAAGAAGTTCAAGGCGGAGGTGTATGTCTTGTCGAAGGATGAGGGTGGCCGGCACACGCCGTTTTTCTCGAATTACCGGCCTCAATTTTACTTCCGCACAACGGACGTCACGGGTCAGGTGAAGTTGCCGGCGGGAGTGGACATGGTGATGCCGGGCGACAACGTGAACCTTGAAGTGGAATTGATCACACCGATCGCGATGGAGAAAACGATGCGGTTTGCGATTCGCGAAGGCGGACGCACCGTGGGTGCGGGTCGCGTCACCGAAATCCTGGAATAACGAGGAGGGCAGATGCCACGCGAGCTGATCACCTTGGCGTGCACGGAGTGCAAGGCGCGCAACTACGTCTCGACCAAGAACAAGAAAGGCGAGCAGAAAGGTCGGTTGGAGTTGCGGAAGTTTTGCCCGCGCTGTGGTCGCCATGTGGTGCATCGGGAGCAGAAGTAAGCGACGTGCGGTACGAGAGGGGGTACGCCAGTAGCTCAATTGGCAGAGCAACGGTCTCCAAAACCGTAGGTTGGGGGTTCGAGTCCCTCCTGGCGTGCCATGAGATCGCGGGTCAAACCATGAGCAATCCATTCATCAAAGTGCGCGAGTTTATTGACGAGGTCGTGACCGAGTTGAAACGGTCACAATGGCCGACGCGCAAGGAGTTGGTGGACTCGACATTGCTGGTGCTGGTGCTGATGCTGGTGTTGGGATTGTTTGTGTCGCTGGTGGATGTGGTTTTTGTGCGGGTGATTCAGTGGTTGACCGGTGCGGCCTAGCTAGGAGTGCGATGCGGTTATGGTGAACACGGCGACCGGTGGTGAGTTTCAGTGGTTTGTGTTGCATACGCTGTCGGGCCAGGAGCAGAAGGTCAAAAGCTCGATTGAGAAGCGGATGCAACTGGAGGAGGTCGGCGACTTGATCCGGCAGGTGTTGATCCCGACCGAGAAAGTGGCCGAGGTCAAACGCGGCAAACGCACCACGTCGGTTCGGAAGTTTTTCCCGGGGTACATTTTGGTGAACATGAAGTTGCTGGATGAGAAAAATCAGCTCATCGAGCGGGCGTGGTATTTCATTCGGAACACGCCCGGTGTGATTGGGTTTGTGGGTGGGGAGCGGCCGGTACCACTGAAGCCCGATGAGGTGGAGACGATTCTGGCGCAAATTGAGGAGCGTCAGGAGAAAGTGGTGCCCAAAGTGATGTTTGAGCCGGGCGAAACGGTGAAGGTCAACGATGGGCCGTTCCAGAATCTTACCGGGGTGATTGAAGAGGTCGATCCCGCACGGGGGAAGTTGAAGATTTCGGTTTCGATCTTCGGGCGTTCGACGCCGGTGGAGTTGGAGTATTGGCAGGTGGAGAGGGCGTGATATGGCAGCAGGAAAACCGGTAGTGGGAATTGTGAAGTTGCAGATTCCGGCAGGGCAGGCGAACCCGGCACCTCCGGTCGGGCCGGCGTTGGGTCAGCAGGGCGTCAACATTATGGAGTTCTGCAAGCAGTTCAACGCGGCGACGCAGAAACAGGCGGGGATGATCATTCCCGTGGTCATCACCGTGTATAAGGACAAGACGTTTAGTTTCATCACAAAATCCCCACCGGCCAGCGCGTTGTTGAAAAAGGCGGCGGGGATTGCGACGGCGAGCGCCGAGCCCAACCGGAATAAGGTGGGCAAGATCACACGCAAACAGTTGATGGAAATTGTGAAGATCAAAATGCCGGATTTAAACGCACGGACGGAGGCGGCGGCGGCGAAAATCATCGCCGGCACGGCGCGCAGCATGGGAATTGAGATCGTTGATTGAGACGCAACGGTATGGTGGGAGCGCCTGCGGTCACAGGCGCGCGGAGCGCAAGCTCACGCCCCGGTAGGGGGCGTTGACCACGACGGAGTGAGACGGAATGCATCACGGGAAACGATATCGCGCGGCGGCGCAACTGGTGGACGCGCGGCGCGAGTACAAGTTGAGCGAGGCGGTGGCGCTGTTGATGCAGATGCCGAAGGCGAAGTTTGATGAGACGGTGGATCTGGCGTTCAAGCTGGGTGTGGACCCGAAGCAGAGCGACCAGAACGTTCGCGGGACGGTGGTGTTGCCGCATGGTACCGGTAAGAAAGTGCGAGTGGCAGTGTTTGCGAAAGGCCCGGCGGCGGAGGCGGCGCGAGAGGCAGGGGCTGATTATGTTGGGTTAGAGGATTTGGTGAAGAAGTGTCAGAGCGAGGGTTGGACGGATTTTGATGTCGCGATTGCCACGCCCGAAGCCATGCAGGAGGTTCGTAAGCTGGGGAAGGTTTTGGGCCCGAAAGGGCTGATGCCGAACCCGAAAACCGGCACGGTGACGGATGATGTGGCGCGGGCGGTGCGCGAGGTTAAAGCCGGTCGGGTTGAATTCAAGATGGATAAATCAGCCAACCTTCATGTGGTGGTGGGGAAACGTTCGTTCACGGCGCAGCAGATCGAAGAGAACGCGCGGGCGGTTATCAGCGGTGTCGCGCATGCGCGGCCACCGGCGGCGCGGGGGCGGTTTTTGTTGAGCGGGACTCTGTCGAGCACGATGAGTCCCGGTATTCGGCTGGATTTGAAAGAATTTCAAACCGTCTAGGGAGGGTGACGATGCGTCCAGAAAAGCAGATCATGTTGGATGAGATTCGAGGGCAGGTGGCGGGGTCGCCGTTTGTGGTGTTGACGGATTACACGGGATTGAGCGTGGCGAACTTCACCGATTTGCGGAAGCAACTCGCGAGCGCGCGTGCGGAGTGTCACGTGGTGAAAAACACTTTGTTGATGCGGGCGCTTACAGAGGCAGGTTTGCCCAAGCCGTCGGCGGGGCTGACCGGGATGACAGCGATGGTGATTGGTTCCCAGAATGCCGAGATCACAGAAGTGGCGAAAATTCTGAAGAAGTTCAGCAAGGACACCAGCAAGGGAAAAGTAAAGCTGGGGTTCATGGGGCAAACCACGCTCACGGCGGACGAGGTGCTATCGTTGGCGGACCTGCCGTCGCGCGACGAGCTACGGGCACGGGTGATTGGATTGTTGAAGGCACCAGCGCAAAAATTGGCTGTTGTGGTTGGCGCGCCGGCCAGTCAGTTGGCGCGGGTGCTGAAGGCATACTCCGAGAAACCGGCCGCATGAGGAGAGAAGATTTTGGTCGGCAGCGTTCCGCGAGGGGCGGGACTGACATGGGCCGACCGATAACGCGAACAATGGTTCCTCGTCGTCCCAACGGCCGTTGGGGTAATTGGGTTGCGGCTGCGACCCACGACGATACCGAAGGAAGGTGAATATGGCAGCAGACTTGAATGCGTTAGTGGAACAACTCAGCAGCTTGACGGTGTTGGAAGCGGCGGAGTTGGCCAAAAAGTTGGAAGAGAAATGGGGCGTCACCGCAGCGGCCCCTGTGGCGGTGGCCGCGGTGGGTGCGGCCCCGGCGGCAGCCGGTGGCGCAGCGGCACCGGCCGCGGAGGCGAAAACGACGTTTGATGTCATCCTGAAAGAGGCGGGCGCCAACAAGATCAATGTGATCAAAGAGGTGCGCGCAATCACTAACCTTGGACTGAAAGAGGCCAAGGACCTCGTGGAGGGAGCACCGAAACCGGTCAAGGAAGGGGTGACGAAACAGGAGGCCGAGGAGATTAAGAAGAAGTTGGAGGCTGCGGGCGCAAAAGTCGAACTGAAGTAGTCACCTGAGAGGGTTGTTGGGCGGGGGAAGCCACTTGGTTTTCCCCCGCCAAATGAAACGAGTTCGTAACAATTGAGGACGCGATGGCCGAACGAAAAAATTTGGGCAAATTAACCGACGTCATTGATCCGCCGGATCTGATCGAAACGCAGATCCGATCTTATGCGGAGTTTTTGCAAGCCGATGTGCCCCCGGCACGCCGCAAGAACGTGGGCTTGCAACTGGTGTTCAAGGAAGTGTTTCCCATCGAAAGCTATGATGGGCAGGCGACGTTGGATTTTGTCGAATACACGATCGGCGAGCCGAAAGTGACGTGGTTGGATTGCATTCGGGAGGCGATTACGTACAGCGCGCCGTTGCATGTCACGTTTCGGTTGAAGGATGCCAACGGCACCAAAGAAGAGAAGGTGTATATGGGGGAAATACCCCTGATGACGCCATCCGGTAGCTTTGTGATCAATGGTGCCGAGCGGGTCATTGTGAGCCAATTACACCGGTCGCCGGGCGTGAGTTTTGAGCAGACAGTGCACTCCAGCGGCGAGGTGTTGTACGGTTTTCGGATCATACCGGACCACGGGACGTGGCTGGAGATGCAGTTCGACCAAAATGATCTGCTGAACATTTTTCTCGATCGGCGACATCGGCGGCGAAAGTTTTTGGTGACGACGTTCCTGCGGGCGCTGGGATTCAGCACGGACGAGGACATCATCAAATTATTTTATAAGATTGAGGATTTGAGACTGCGGACGTTTCTCGAGGGCGAGGAAACGCTGACTAAGGTGCCGATCGCGGATGTGATGGACGAGGAACGGGGCGTGGTTGTGGCGCGCGCGTTTGAGCCGTTGACGAAGTCGGTCGCCCGGCAGGTGTTGGACCTGAAAATCGACAAGATCAAAGTGGTGGATATATCGTCGGACGACGGGGTCATCATCAAATCGTTGCGCAAGGACCCGACGAAAAATCAGGAGGAAGCGCTCAAGGAGATTTACCGACGGTTGCGACCAGGGGACCCGCCGACGGTGGCCAATGCGCAGGCGATGTTGAAACGGCTGTTTTTCGATCCACGCCGGTATGACCTGGGTCGGGTGGGGCGTTACAAGCTCAATCAGAAGTTGAATCGGCAGGTGGACCTCGACAAACGCATCTTGGAGTTGGACGACATCATCGAGGCCATCAAGTATTTGATTAACTTGCGGCGGGGCGAGGGCACGGTGGATGACATTGACCATTTGGGCAGTCGTCGCCTCCGCACAGTTGGGGAGTTGTTGGCCAACCAGTGCCGGGTCGGTTTGGCGCGTATGGAGCGCGTGGTGAAAGAGCGAATGACGTTGTTGGATGTGAACACCACCACGATGACGCCGCAGAGCTTGGTGAACCCGAAAGCGCTGGCGGCGGTGATTCGCGATTTCTTTGGTCGTAGTCAGCTCAGCCAATTCATGGATCAAACCAACCCGCTCAGTGAATTGACGCACAAACGGCGGTTGTCGGCCCTGGGGCCGGGCGGGTTGTCGCGCGACCGTGCGGGTTTTGAGGTGCGGGACGTGCATCCGTCGCACTACGGTCGAATTTGTCCGATTGAGACACCCGAAGGCCCGAACATCGGTTTGATCAGCGCGATGAGCACGTACACGCGGGTCAACGAGTTCGGGTTTATCGAGACACCGTACCGGCGTGTGAAGGACGGGCGAGTCACTGATCAGGTGGATTACCTCACGGCGGACCAAGAAGAGAACTTTGTCATCGCGCAAGCCAACGCCCCGATTGACTCGCGTGGTCACCTGGTGGGGCCGAAGGTATCGTGCCGGTATCGTGCGGATTTCATCGAGGTGGAACCGGAGCGTGTGCAGTACATGGACGTGTCGCCCAAACAGTTGGTCTCCGTGGCGGCGGGTTTGATCCCGTTTTTGGAACACGACGATGCCAACCGCGCATTGATGGGGTCGAACATGCAACGGCAGGCAGTGCCGTTGTTGCGCAGCGAGGCGCCGCTGGTGGGTACGGGACTTGAGGAGCGCGTGGCGCGAGATTCGAGAGTGTGCGTGATTGCCGAGGAAAGCGGTGTGGTGGCGAGTGTGGATGCGTTGCGCATCATCGTTACCAAGGATGGGAAGCTGCCGGAAGGCAAACGCAAGATCGTGCACGACCCTGAGAACCACATTTACGTGTACGAGTTGCGGAAGTTCATGCGGTCGAATGCGGCCACCTGTTTCAACCAGAAGCCGATTGTGCGAAAGGGCGAGCGGGTGAAGAAAGGACAAGTGCTCGCAGATGGTCCATGCGTGGACCACGGTGAGTTGGCTTTGGGTCGAAATGTGCTGGTCGCATTCATGCCGTGGAACGGGTACAATTTTGAGGATGCGATTCTGATTAGTGAACGGTTGGTTAGAGACGACGTTTACACCTCGATTCACATAGAGGAGTTCGAGTGCGGCGCCCGGGACACGAAATTGGGGCCAGAGGAAATCACGCGCGACATTCCCAATGTCGGGGAGGAGGCGCTGAAAAATCTGGGGCATGACGGCGTAATTCGCGTAGGCGCCGAGGTGCGGCCTGGAGACATCCTCGTAGGTAAAATCACACCAAAGAGCGAGACGGAGTTGGCTCCAGAGGAACGGTTGTTGCGCGCCATTTTCGGTGAAAAAGCGGCCGACGTGAAGGACACGTCTTTGCGTGTGCCCAGCGGCCAATACGGCATCGTGATGGGAGTGCGAGTCTCCGCTCGGAAAGAGCCGAAGCGTGCAGACTTGACGCCTTCGGAGATCAAACGGCAGCGCAAGCTGATAGATGAGGAACACCGTCGCAAAACCGAGGAGTTACGCGAGGAGTTGACAGAAAAACTTAGCAACATTTTGCTGGGTGAGAAAATTCCGTTGGATGTGGTCAACAGCGAAACCGGTGAGATCATCATACCGGCAAATCGCAAAATCACCAAAACACTGCTGCGGAAGTTGGCGGCGGTGTACGACCGCATTGAGATCGATCCGTCGCCCATCCGCATCAAGATCCACGAGATCATCGGGGAGTTCACGCATCGGTTTGAAGACGTGAACATGGAACGAGACCGCAAGCTCGAGGGTTTGGAGAGCGGGGAAGAGATTGATAGCGGCATTATCAAACAGGTGCGGGTTTACGTGGCGAGTAAACGCAAAATCAGCGTCGGCGATAAAATGGCCGGACGTCATGGAAACAAGGGTGTGGTCGCGAAAATCGTTCGCGAGGAGGATATGCCGTTCTTGGAAGACGGCACGCCGGTGGACATCGTATTGAACCCACTGGGTGTACCAAGCCGCATGAATGTAGGGCAGGTTCTGGAGACGCATCTAGGGATCGCGGCAAAAGCGCTGGGGATGAAGGTTGCGTCGCCGGTCTTTGACGGGGTGGAGGAAAAACAGATTTGGGAGATGATTGAGCAGGCGCGGAAAGTGGAAGGCTACCGGTGGTTGCTGCCAAATGGAAAAGCGCGCGTGTACGACGGGCGCACCGGCGAGCCGTTTGAACAGGAAGTGGTGGTGGGGCAAATCTACATGCTCAAACTGGGTCACCTCGTGGCCGACAAGATCCACGCGCGTGCGGTGGGCCCGTACTCGTTGGTGACGCAGCAACCGTTGGGTGGCAAAGCGCAGCATGGCGGCCAGCGATTCGGTGAGATGGAAGTTTGGGCGATGGAAGCGTACGGAGCGGCGTATTCGTTGCAGGAGTTGCTGACCGTGAAATCGGACGACGTACCCGGTCGGACACGGATTTATGAGGATATCGTGAAGGGAATGAACACACTCGACGCGGGCACGCCAGAGTCCTTCAACGTGCTGATGAAAGAGATGCAAGGGTTGTGTCTCGATATTCGAGTCGGAAAGAACGGAGGTGAGAGGTAACCCATGAGCAACCCCTTAGGTGCCACAACAGATCGTCCGACCGCAGCCAGCGCATCTGCGTCAGCAACGATTGCGGCACGGGTGGCGCTTGGCTTGGAGAAATCCGATCAGTTTGACTATGTCAGCATTGGACTAGCGTCACCCGAAACGATTCGGTCTTGGTCGCATGGTGAAGTAAAAAATCCTGAGACCATTAACTACCGGACATTCAAGCCGGAGAAGGGCGGGCTTTTCTGCGAGCGGATTTTTGGGCCGACACGCGACTGGGAGTGCAATTGCGGCAAGTACAAACGCATCAAGCACAAGGGCGTCATTTGCGATCGCTGCGGCGTGGAAGTGACCATGGCGCGCGTGCGCCGCGAACGGATGGGACACATCGAACTGGCGGTGCCGGTGAGCCACATCTGGTTTTTCAAATGCATGCCGTCGCGGATGGGGTTGATGTTGGACATGACGGCGCGCGAGTTGGAGCGCGTGATTTATTACGAAGACTACATCGTGGTGGATCCCGGCAAAACGCCGCTGAAACCGAAACAACTGCTCAACGAAATGGAATATCGCGAGGCGCGGGAGCAATACGGTGATGGGTTTGTGGCGAAGATGGGCGCCGAAGCGGTGCGGGATTTGTTGCAGCGAATTGATCTGCGGAAAACGGTCAGCGACCTCGAGCAACAGTTGGAAGCGACCAAGAGCAAACAGACCCGCAAGAAAATCGCCAAACGCCTGAAAATCATGAAGGCGTTTATTGCAGCCAAGATGCGACCCGAGTGGATGGTGTTGGAAGTGTTGCCGGTTATCCCGCCTGACTTGCGCCCGTTGGTGCCACTGGAGGGCGGACGGTTTGCAACGAGCGATTTGAATGATCTGTATCGGCGCGTGATCAACCGCAACAATCGACTGAAAAACCTGCTTCAACTCAAAACGCCCGACGTCATCATCCGCAACGAAAAACGCATGTTGCAGGAGGCGGTGGATGCGCTGCTGGACAACGGCCGGCATGGTCGGGCGGTGACCGGTGCGGGCGGGCGACCGCTGAAGTCATTGGCCGACATGCTAAAAGGCAAGAGCGGGCGGTTTCGTCAGAACCTGCTCGGCAAGCGCGTGGATTACTCCGGTCGCTCGGTGATTGTCATTGGGCCGGAGCTGAAACTGCATCAATGCGGTTTGCCGAAGAAAATGGCGTTGGTGTTGTTCGAGCCATTCATCATTCGGCGGTTGCGAGATATTGGTGTGGTGCACACGATCAAATCGGCGAAGCGCATGATCGAGCGACAATCGCCGGAAGTGTGGGATATCTTGGAGGAGGTCACGCGCGGTCATCCGGTTTTGCTCAACCGGGCGCCGACGCTACACCGACTTTCGATTCAAGCGTTCGAACCTCAGCTCATCGAGGGCGATGCCATCCGAATTCACCCGTTGGTGTGCACGGCATACAACGCGGACTTTGACGGCGACCAGATGGCTGTGCATGTGCCGTTGTCCATTGAGGCCCAAATGGAGGCGCGTTTACTGTTGTTATCCACGAACAACATTTTCTCCCCGTCCAGTGGCAAGCCCATCACGACCCCTACGCAAGACATCGCCTTGGGAGTGTACTACCTGACTCACGAGGGCCGAGAAAAACGCAGCGGAGACGGCGAAAGACCGCGGCTCAAATTGTTCGGCAGCACGCAAGAAGTGTTCTTCGCTTATGACGAAGGGGCAGTGAAGTTGCATGAGTGGATTCGACTGCCGAACCCTGATTACGGTCGGGAGACAGCGTTTGGAAATCCAACGGCGAAAATCATCGAAACAACAGTGGGGCGAGTCATTTTCAACGAGATTTGGCCGCCTAAAGTTGGGTTCGTAAACAAGGTGGTCAACAAGAGCACGTTGGGGGACATCATTTGGCAGTGTTACCGCCGTGAAGGTCATGAGCGAACGGTTGCCGTTTTGGATGATCTCAAGGCGCTCGGGTTCGAGTACGCGACGCGGGCCGGTGTCTCAATCGGCTTGGTTGACATGATCATTCCCAGCGAGAAGCAGAAGGTGATTGATGACGCGCAGAAGCAGGTGGCTGAGGTGGACCGCCAATATCGGCGCGGGATTATCACGGATGGCGAGCGCTACAATAAAATCATCGATATTTGGACGCATGCCACGGAGCTGATTTCCAACCTGATGTACACGACGATGGAGCACAACGATGGCAAGCGGGAGCTCAACCCCGTGTACATCATGGTGGACTCGAAAGCGCGTGGCTCGAAGCAGCAGATCCGGCAGTTGGCCGGAATTCGGGGGTTGATGGCGAAGCCATCGGGCGAAATCATCGAGAGACCGATTTTGTCGAACTTCCGCGAAGGGTTGAGCGTGTTGGAGTACTTCATCTCCACGCACGGCGCGCGCAAGGGATTGGCAGATACGGCGCTCAAGACGGCTGATTCCGGCTATCTCACACGCAAGCTGGTGGACGTTGCGCAAGACGTGATCATCCGCGAGGAGGATTGCGGGACGGTCAACGGCATTTGGGTCAAACCCATCTACGAAGGGGAGGATGAAATCGTCAAACTCAGCGAGCGGATCATCGGGCGCATCGCAGCAGAGGATATTCTGGAGCCGGTCACGAAGAAAAAAATCGTGGCAGCCAACCAGGAAATTGACGAATCGGCAGCCGAAACGATCACGAAGCTGGGTATCGAACGGGTGAAGATTCGCTCGGTGCTGACTTGCGAATCGCGCCGCGGGGTGTGTGTCATGTGTTACGGGCGCAATCTGGCGACCGGTAAGCTGGCGTCGGTGGGTGAAGCGGTGGGCATCATCGCGGCGCAATCCATCGGTGAACCCGGTACGCAATTGACGATGCGGACGTTCCACATCGGCGGCACGGCGTCGCAGGTGTTCAAGCAACCGCAAATCCGCGCGAAGAACGATGGCATTGTTCGCTATCAAGACGTGCGCGCTGTGCAACGATCGGAAGGCACCTATGTGGCGTTGAACAAGAACGGCCAAATCATCATCACCAATGAGGAAGGCCGGGAATTGGAGCGGTACAACATCGTCATCGGGGCCGAGCTTTCCGTGCCGGACGGCGGGCGGGTAAAGAAGGGCGATGTGTTTGTGCAATGGGACCCGCACAACGTGCCGGTGTTGACGGAGGTGGGCGGGCGCGTGAAGTTCCACGACATCATCGAGGGTGTCACGGTCAAGCGGGAGCAAGATGAAGCAACCGGCGTGATGGGCACGGTCGTCATCGAGCACAAAGAGGATTTGCATCCGCAGGTCAACATTCTCAACGAGGCCGGTGAGACGTTGGCCGTGTATGCGATTCCGGCAGGGGCGCACATTGTGGTGGAGGAAGGGCAGGTCATTCAGGCGGGTGCGTTGTTGGCGAAGACGCCCCGCAAGATGATCACGACGCGCGACATCACCGGCGGTTTGCCGCGTGTGGCCGAGTTGTTCGAGGCGCGTCGGCCCAAGGAAGCCGCGGAGATTGCACGAATCGATGGGGTGGTGGATTTTGCCGGCACCACGCGCGGCAAACGGAAGATCATCGTCCGCGATCCGAAGACGGGTCAGGAGGAGGAACACCTAATTTCGCCGAACAAACACATCATTGTCTTTCGCGGTGATGTGGTAAAGAAGGGGCAGCAACTGACGGAGGGACCGGTGGTGCCGCAAGAGGTGTTGGAGGTGTGCGGCCCGCAAGAGTTGCAGGAGTACCTGGTCAACGAAGTGCAAGAGGTCTACCGGCTCCAAGGCGTGGAGATCAACGACAAGCATATTGAGATCATCGTGCGGCAAATGTTGCGCAAAGTGCGTATTACGGAGCCGGGCGACACGAGTTTCCTGTGGGGGGATCAGGTGGACAAAATCAAATTTGAGGAGGAAAACCGCCGCATACAGGAAGCGGGTGGGAAACCTGCCGAGGCGCAACCGGTGTTGCTGGGCATCACAAAGGCGTCGCTTGAAACGGAGTCGTTCATCAGCGCGGCGTCATTCCAAGACACGACGCGAGTGTTGACGGAGGCGGCGACACTGGGGCGGGTGGACTATTTGACCGGGTTCAAGGAGAACGTCATCATGGGGCACTTGATACCGGCGGGGACCGGTTTTAGCAAAGTTCGCAACATTCGGCTGGTCCCGCTGGCCGAGCCGGTGGAACCGCCGCCGGTCACTGAATCCGGTACAGAGGTGCTGCAGTCGGCTTCCTGAACGGTTGCGACATTGGGCTTGCGCGACCGGAGGGTGTCTGCTAGTTTTCGCGCCCCTCGGGCCGGTGCCCGAAACGCACGATTCACAACATGCCAACAATCAATCAATTGGTACGCAAAGGTCGTCGGGCGGCGCGGGCGAAATCGAAATCGCCGGCGCTGGCTGGGTGCCCGCAACGGCGCGGTGTGTGTTTGCAGGTCATGACGCGGACGCCGAAGAAACCCAACTCGGCATTGCGGAAGGTTGCCAAGGTGCGTTTGACGAACGGAACGGAGGTCATCGCATACATACCGGATGAGGGCCACAATTTGCAGGAGCACTCGATCGTACTGGTGCGCGGTGGCCGCGTCAAAGACCTACCGGGTGTGCGTTATCATATCGTGCGCGGCACGCTGGACGCACAGGGTGTGGAGAAGCGTCGGCGGAGCCGGTCGAAGTATGGAGTGAAGCGCCCGAAAGGTGGGGCGCCGAAGAGCGGTTCCTGAGCGTGATGTGAGGGCACGATGCGAAGACGACGCGCAGAGAAGCGACAACGTCCACCGGATTACCAGTACGGCAGTCCGTTGGTGACCCGATTGATTAATTGTGTAATGCGGCGGGGGAAGAAATCCGTTGCAGAGCGGATCGTGTATGGTGCGTTTGAACGCATCCAGCAAAAGGTGACGGATCGGTCGCCGCTGGATGTGTTGGGGACGGCGTTGGAGAACGTGAAGCCGCGTCTGGAGGTGAAATCGCGTCGGGTGGGTGGTGCCAATTATCAGGTGCCGGTCGAGGTGGCACCTGACCGGCAGGAGGCGTTGGCGTTGCGATGGATCATTGAATTTGCGCGCAACCGCAAGGGCGTGGCGATGGCCGATGCATTGGCGGCAGAAATTTTGGATGCGTCGAACAATACCGGTGCGGCGGTGAAGAAACGCGAGGACACGCACAAGATGGCGCAAGCCAACCGGGCATTCGCGCATTATCGGTGGTAGGCGAGGCAAAACGGCGAGGCGACGAAGACGAAACGACGGGAATCAGTAACCAGTGGGAATAAACATGGAAGCAGTATTAGACAAACCGAAACCGAGCGGTGCGAAGGGCGCTGCCGCTCCCGGTCGGCTCGTGCCGTTGGATCGCACACGCAACATCGGCATCTGTGCCCACATTGATGCCGGTAAGACGACGACCACCGAGCGTATCCTGTTCTACACCGGCAAGGTGTACAAAGTGGGCGAGGTCCATGAGGGAACCGCGACAATGGACTGGATGGAACAGGAACGGGAGCGCGGGATTACGATCACGAGCGCGGCGACGACTTGTTTCTGGCGGGAACATCGGATCAACATCATTGATACGCCCGGCCACGTGGATTTCACGGTGGAGGTGGAGCGAAGCTTGCGGGTGTTGGATGGTGCCTGCGCGGTGTTCTGCGCGGTGGGGGGAGTGGAACCGCAATCGGAGACGGTATGGCGCCAGGCAAACAAGTACCGGGTGCCCCGAGTGGCGTTCGTCAACAAGATGGATCGTACCGGGGCGGATTTTGAGGGTGCGATTCAACAGATGCGGGAGCGGCTGGCAGCCAACGCGGTGGCCATACAAATTCCCATCGGACGAGAGGCGGAATTTCGTGGTGTCGTCAACCTGGTGACGATGAAGGCGCACATTTGGGGTGGGGATGAGCTCGGCGCCAAATTTGATGTGGTGGATATTCCAGGGGAATTACGCGAGGCCGCAAACGCCGCGCACAATCGGCTCGTGGAGGCCGTGGCGGAAAAAGACGAGACGATCATGGAGTTGTATTTGGACGGGCGGGAGATTACGCCCGAGCAGTTGCGCGCGGCGATTCGTCGGCTGACAATTAAGAATGAACTGGTGCCGGTCCTGTGCGGGTCGGCATTCAAGAATAAGGGCGTGCAACCGCTGCTGGATGCGGTCGTGGACTATCTACCTTCGCCGGTGGACATCGCCGCCGTGAGCGGGATCAACCCGAATACGAAACAGCCCGAGACGCGCCCGTGCGATGATTCCGCGCCGTTTTGCGCGTTGGCATTCAAAATATGGTCGGATCCATATGCCGGTAAGCTGATTTTCTTCCGCGTGTACTCGGGACAGCTAGAGAAAGGCATGACGGTTTACAATCCGCGCAACAATAAGCGGGAGCGTGTGGGACGGTTGTTGGAGATGCACGCAAACACGCGCGAAGAGATTGATCGCTGTTGCGCGGGGGATATTGGTGCGCTGGTCGGATTGAAGAACATCACAACGGGTGACACGATTTGCGATGAGAACCACCCGATTCTCTTGGAGTCCATCACATTCCCCGAGCCGGTGATTTCGATGGCGATTGAGCCGAACACGAAGGCGGATCGCGATAAGATGTCCACGGCGTTGCAACGGTTGGCGGAGGAAGACCCGACATTCCGGGTGAAGACGGACGAAGAGACCGGCCAAACGATCATCAGCGGGATGGGTGAGTTGCATCTGGACATTATCAAGGACCGCATGTTCCGTGAGTTCAATGTGCAGGCCAACGCCGGTAAACCTCAGGTTGCTTACCGGGAGACGGTCACGCGAACGGCCCAGGCGGAGGGCAAGTTTATCCGCCAATCCGGTGGTCGTGGTCAGTATGGTCATGCAATTATCACTTTGGCGCCGGGTGAGAAAGGTAGCGGCATTGTGATCGAGAACAAAATCGTGGGCGGCGCAATTCCGAAAGAGTACATCCCGGCAGTCGAGGATGGAATCATGGAAGCCGCACAGACCGGGGTGTTGGCCGGCTATCCGTTGGTGGACATTAAGGTGGAGATTATTGATGGGACGTACCACGAAGTGGACTCCTCGGAGATTGCGTTCAAGATGGCCGGTAGTTTCGCGCTCAAGGAGGCCGCGCGCAAAGCGGACCCGATTTTGTTGGAACCAATCATGGACGTGGAGGTCATCACGCCCGAGGAACACATGGGAGACGTGATCGGGGATTTGAGCAGCCGCCGGGGCCGGGTACACCAGATTGAGAATCGCGCGACGTCCGTGGTGATTCATGCGTCGGTGCCTTTGGCAGAGATGTTCGGCTATGCGACGGCGTTACGGTCGTTGACCAAAGGTCGGGCGAGTTACTCGATGGAGCCGCAGACATTTGAGCGGGTGCCGGACAACATTCTGGCGACGATTCTGGATCGGGATACACCGAAAGGCAGTGCGGGAACGAAGAAATGAACCATCAACGCATCCGAATCCGGTTGAAGGGTTACGACTACCGGTTGCTGGATCAATCGGCGCGGGAGATTGTCGAGACGGCCAAACGCACCGGCGCGAAGGTGGCCGGTCCGATTCCGTTGCCGACGGAGATTTGGCGACATTCGGTAAACCGATCGCCGCACGTGGACAAGAAGAGCATGGAGCAATTTGAAATGCGCACGCACAAGCGGCTGTTGGACATTGTCGATCCGACGGCGCGCACGGTGGACGAGCTGAAAAAGCTCAACTTGCCGGCGGGCGTAGATATCAAAATCAAGATTTAGCTATGGAACTGCTCGGACGAAAATTGGGGATGACACAGGTCTTCGATGAGCGCGGCAACCTGTGCGGGGTCACGGTCTTGGAGGTGGGGCCGTGCACGGTCTTGCAAAAGAAGACGCGTGAGACGGATGGGTACCGGGCGTTTCAGTTAGGTTTTGGCGAGCGCAAAACCAAGCATGTGACCAAACCCATGTTGGGGCATTTCAAAAAAGCCGGCGTTTCGCCCATGATGTGGGTGAGAGAGTATCGGACGGATGACGAGCAAGTCTCCTTGAATGTGGGCGATCGGCTCACGGTGAAGGCCTTTCAGGTTGGGCAATACGTGGATGTCATCGGCGTGAGCAAGGGGAGAGGGTTCCAAGGTGTGGTCAAGCGTCATCATTTTCGTGGCGGTGACGCCGCACACGGATGCAAAGGCTGGCATCGGCGACCCGGTGCGATCTCCACTCGCATGACGCCGGGGTGGGTGAAGAAAAATCAGCGTATGCCGGGACACATGGGGCATACGCGGGTGACCGTGCAAAACTTGCGGGTTTTGGGCGTGCGCGAGGCGGACAATGTGTTGCTGATTGAGGGAGCGGTACCGGGGCCTCGGGGTGGTTTGGTGGTGGTGCGGCACGCAAAGAAGCGTCCGCCGGCAGGCGGCAAGTGAGGCGCGCATGAAGCTACCGGTAATGAGTTGGGACGGGACGCCGCGCGGCGAGGCGGAGATTGGGGAGGAGTGGATCATCCGCAATCACAAAGGCACGCAGGCGGTGCATGATGTGGTGGTGGGATTGCAGGCCAATGCGCGTTTGGGAACGGTCAAAACGAAGCAAATGGGTGAGGTGGCCGGTAGTGGGAAAAAACCGTGGCGACAGAAACACACCGGTCGCGCCCGTGCGGGTTCCTTCCAATCGCCGTTATGGCGTGGTGGCGCGGTGGTGTTTGGGCCGCGCCCGCGGGATTACTCTCACAAATTGCCGCGCAAAGTTCGGATGCTGGCGTTTCGCAAAGCCTTGAGCGACCGGCTAACGGCGGGCGACGTGATTGTTGTGGACGGGTTGAAACTGGCGAGCCACAAAACACGGGAATTTGTGAGCGGGTTGGCGAAGTTGGGACTTCAGGACCAACGCACGTTGGTCGTGACGGAGGCCATGGACAAGAATTTGAAATTGGCGACGCGAAATGTGCCGGGCGTGCGGGTGGAGTTGGCATCGGCGGTCAATGTGCTGGAGGTGTTGGCGGCCGATAAGATTGTGGCGACGACCGGCGCATTGGAGCAAATGATCGCGAGGGTCAGTCGGTCATGAGAGATCCGTATGAAGTGGTGCGGCGCGTGCGCGTGACGGAGAAGGGGACGATGTTGAGCGAGAAGTTCAACCAGTACCAACTCGAAGTGGCGCGAGACGCCAACAAGATCGAGATTCGGCACGCGGTCGAGAAGCTGTTCAAGGTGCGCGTGCTCGCGGTCAATACGCGCCATGTGCGCGGGAAGGCGCGACGGGAACGGACGCTGGCGTTTGGTCGGACGCCGAGCTGGAAAAAGGCCATCGTGACGTTGCGCGAGGGCGACAAGATCAATCTGGAGTGAGGCACCGATGGGGATTCGTAGCTTTCGACCACTGACACCGTCGCTGCGCTGGACGAAGCTCTCGGATTTTACCGAGATCACCAAGTCGCGCCCCGAGCGGAAGCTGACTGAACCAAAGAAAAAAACCGGTGGCCGCAACTGTTATGGTCGCATCACCAGCCGCGGCCGTGGGGGCGGTCACAAGCAGCGTTACCGGCTGATTGACTTCAAACGGGACAAGGTTGGGGTGCCGGCAAAAGTGGAGGCGATCGAGTACGATCCAAACCGGTCAGCGCGCATCGCTTTGTTGCGGTATGAGGACGGCGAAAAGCGGTACATTCTGGCGCCGATTGGCCTGGAAGTCGGTGCGACGGTGCGGAGCGGGCCGGATGCGGAGTTAACGGTCGGCAACGCGCTGCCGTTGAAAAAGATTTTGCCGGGTTTGCCGATTCACAACATCGAGTTGCATCGGGGGAAGGGCGGGCAGTTGGTGCGTAGCGCGGGGTTGGCCGCGACCGTGACGGCAGCGGAGGGCGATTACGTAACCGTGCGGTTGCCATCGGGTGAAGTGCGGAAAATTCACGGAGAGTGCTATGCCACGATTGGACAGGTGGGCAACCCAGATCATTTGAATGAATCGTTGGGCAAAGCCGGTCGGTCGCGGTGGTTGGGGATTCGCCCGATAACGCGTGGGATGGCACGCAACCCGGTAGATCATCCGATGGGCGGTGGTCAGGGTAAAAGCAAGGGCGGTGGTGGCTGGCACCACCCGGTGTCGCCGTGGGGGAAACTGGCCAAAGGGGGCAAGACACGGCGTCGGAAGAAGTACTCGAACGCAATGATTTTGGAGCGTAGGAAGAAATAATGGGACGGTCACTCAAAAAAGGTCCGTTTGTGGACGCGCATTTGCTGGAGAAGGTGCAGCGGATGTCGTTGCAGGATAAGAAACCGATCAAGACGTGGTCGCGTCGTTCGATGATCATCCCGGAGTTTGTTGGGTTTACGTTTTTGGTTCACAATGGTCGGCAACACGTGCCGGTGTTTGTGACGGAGAACATGGTGGGGCATCGGTTGGGTGAGTTTGCGCCCACACGCACGTTTAAGGCGCACGGTGCGCATACGGAAAAAGCCGTGGCGAAATAGTGACGGGCGTACGCAGGATTTGTTGGATTGGTTGGTTCTTTGGATGGGTAGTGATGTATCGGGCGGCGTCGGCGAGCGAGCCGGTAGCCGTCGAAGAACTGCAGTTGGCGCTTGAGACGTTGCGCCGGCAATACCAGGCATTGCAGCAGGAGTTTCAACAGCGGGAAGCGCAGGTACGGGTGTTGACGGAAGGCCTCGCGATTGCACGGACCGAGAGCGAGCTGTTTCAGCGTCGCTGGATGGAGATGCAGATGCGACTGCAGGCGCTCGGCGTTGCGGCGGGCGGCACCGAAGGATCCTCGCAATGGCAGCGTCAAGTGGTGGAAACCCTGCGGTTGCTCTATATCGCCGAGGCGGAGAAGGAGCGCTACCGGGAGCAGTTGCAAGCGTTGGTGGCCGCGGCCGAGGGCGGTGATTTGAGCAGCGAGGTGGCGCGCGCGCGCAGTTTGTTGGAGGCAGCCGAGCGACCGGTCCGGGATGAGGAGCCGAGCGAGGCCGCAACGCAGGGGACGCTGGAGGCCGCGCGCGTGCTGGACGTCAACGCGCAACTGCGCGTTGTGGTGTTGAATGTCGGAGAGGAACAGGGGGCGCGAGTGGGGATGCCGTTTGTTGTGGAGCGCGGGAATGAGGTGGTTGCAGAGTTGCGGGTAGTGGAAGTGAGGCGACGGGTCAGCGGGGCGGTGATTGAGACCATTCCGCGAACGGGGCTGATAAAGCCGGGAGACACTGCCCGAGTGATTCCGAAGAGTTGATGATTGGGAACGAGGATTTGTATGGAAGTGCAGGCGATCTATAAACACGCGCGAATGAGCCCGCGCAAAGTGGGCGAGGTCACGCGTCAGATTCAGGGCAAGAGTGCGACGGAGGCGTTGGAGTTGTTGCGGGCGATCCCGCGCAAGTCGGCACGGTTGGTGGAGAAAACGTTGAAGTCGGCCATCGCAAACGCGACGAACAATGCGAAGCTGAACGCGAGCGTGTTGCGGGTGCGGTTGGCGGTGGCGAATGAGGGGGCGCGAATGAAGCGTTGGCAGCCGAAAGCGCGGGGCAGCGCCGGGCCGATTTTGAAACGGATGAGTCACATTCGGATTGTATTAACCGACGAGTAAGGAGCATGGGACAGAAAGTAAATCCGGTAGGGTTTCGCGTCTCGGTGACCAAGGATTGGTTGTCGAAGTGGTATGCCGAGAAACGGGAGTATGCGCCGTATTTGTTGCAGGATTTGCAGATCCGCGATTATGTGAAAAACAAACTGGCATCGGCGGCCGTGCCAAAGGTGCTGATTGAGCGGTTCGCAAATCGCGTGCGAGTGATTGTATACACAGCGCGACCGGGCGTGGTGATCGGGCGAAAAGGGGCGGAGTTGGAGAAGTTGAAGAGCGACCTGGCAGAGATGACGGGCAAGGAGATTTATCTGGAAATTCGTGAGGTCAAGGATCCCGAGGTGGATGCTCAGTTGGTCGCGGAGAACGTGGCATTGCAATTGGAGCGACGAATCAGCTTTCGGCGGGCGATGAAAAAGGCGGTGCAGACGGCGATGGAAAAAGGTGCGATGGGGGTCAAGATCCAATGCGGGGGTCGGTTGGGAGGAGCGGAGTTGGCTCGTAGGGAGAAATACCGGGTGGGGAAAATTCCCCTGCACACGTTGCGCGCGGATATTGATTATGGTTTTGCGGAAGCGAACACGGTGTACGGAAAGATTGGCGTGAAGGTTTGGATTTGCAAAGGGGAGCGACCGGGCCCTGAGACGCGACCGGCAGCGGAGAAAACACCGTCGGCGGCAACTGCGGCGGGGACACCTGCGTGATGTAGGAGGGGTGAGTCATGCCATTGATGCCGAAACGAGTGAAGCACCGGAAAGCCCAACGAGGCAGTCGGGCCGGTACCGCGTGGCGGGGGACGACGGTGGCGTTTGGGGAGTATGGTTTGCAGGCGTTGGAGCGGGCGTGGATCACGACGACTCAGATTGAGGCGTGTCGGGTGGCGTTATCGCGAAGCATGAAACGACGAGGAAAATTGTGGATCCGGATCTTTCCCGACTTGCCGGTTACCGCGCGGCCGCCTGAGACACGCATGGGGCACGGAAAAGGTGCCCCGGTAACGTGGGTGGCGGTGGTCAAGCCGGGTCGGATGTTGTTTGAGTTGGGTGGGGTCAGCGAAGCGTTGGCACGAGAGTCGTTTCGGCTCGCGGCGGCGAAGTTGCCGATTCGCACGCGATTTGTGGAGCGGCGGTGATGAAGGCGAAGGAAATCCGGGAATTGACAGATGCCGAGGCGCAAGCCAAACTGCGTGACCTTCGGCAGGAGTTGTTCCACCTGCGGTTGCAGCAGGAGACGGCACGGCTGGAACGGTCGAGCCGAATTCGCGAAGTGCGGCGCGATATCGCGCGGATTGAAACCATTTTGAATGAACGGCGGCGTATTGCCGCTAGCCGGTGATGAGGCAATGACGGAGACGACACAACGACGCGAGGGACAGCGGAGGGTGCTGGTTGGTGAGGTGGTCAGCGACCGAATGCAGAAGACCATCGTCGTTGAGGTGCGTCGTCGGGTGCGGCATCCCCGCTATGAAAAGGTGATCAATAAGTTTAAGAAGTTTTACGCTCACGATGAGAAGCAGCAAGCCCGGATGGGAGATGTGGTGCGGATTGAAGAGTCGCGCCCGTTGAGTCGCCTGAAGCGTTGGCGGTTGGTGGAAATCGTCCAACGAGCCACTGCAGTGGAGAAGGTAGAGACATGATTCAAATTCGCACGCATTTGGATGTGGCGGACAACACCGGGGCGCGGGTGGCCTGGGCGATTGGGGTGTTAGGTCATCAGAAGCGATATGCGCGCATTGGCGATGTGATTAAAGCGCATATCAAGGAAGCGGCGCCCGACGGCACAGTGAAAAAAGGGGATGTGGTGACGGCGGTTGTGGTGCGGACGCGGTCGCCGTTGCGTCGGCCGGATGGGTCGTACTTGCGATTTGATAGTAATGCGGTGGTCATCATTGATGATCAGCGAAATCCCAAGGGAACGCGGATATTTGGGCCCGTAGCGAGGGAGTTGCGGGAGCGGAACTTCACGAAAATTATTTCGTTGGCGCCCGAGGTGTTGTGATGGCTGGTTTGCATGTCAAAAAAGGGCAGCAGGTGGTGGTCATCTCCGGCGATGAGAAGGGGAAAACCGGAACGGTGCTGCGCGTATTGCCGGACAAGCGCAAGGTGGTTGTGGAGGGTGTCAACATCATCAAGAAGGCGGTGCGCAAGTCGCGCGACAACCCAAAGGGCGGGATTATTTCGCGGGAGGCACCCATCTGGGCATCGAAGGTGATGTTGCGCGAGCGATGGGATGCGCGGAGGAAAAAACGCGGGGTCGCAACCGCGGAATCGTGAGGTTTGGATTATGGCGGTGCTTCTCGAACATTACCGGAAGACGGTCGTGCCCGAGTTGTTGAAATCGGGCCGCTACCAGAATCCGATGCAGGTGCCCAAACTGGTAAAAGTGGTGGTGAACATGGGAGTGAATTCGCGTCTGGAGAAAGATGCGATTACGGAGGCTCAGAAGGAATTGGCGATCATCACGGGACAGAAGCCGGTGGTGACGCGAGCGAAGAAGAGTATCTCGAATTTTCACGTTCGGAGAGGGATGCCGGTGGGGGTGAAAGTGACGTTGCGAGGCAAGCGCATGTATGAGTTCATGGAGCGGCTGATCATGGCGGCGTTGCCGCGCATTCGGGATTTCCGGGGGGTCAGCAGTCGGGGGTTTGACGGACGGGGTAATTACACGTTGGGTGTTCGGGACCAGACAATTTTTCCGGAGGTCGAGTTGGATAAAATCAAGTACAATCTCGGGATGGATGTGACGATTGTCACAACGGCCAAGACCAATGCGGAAGCGAAAGAGTTGCTGAAGCTGTTGGGCATGCCGTTTAGCAACTGACGGAGCGAAGGAGCGATGGCGAAGGTTTGTTGGGAGGTAAAACAGCGACGCCCGCCGAAGTTTGCGGTGCGCAAGTACAATCGGTGTCAGCGATGTGGGCGGCGGCGGTCGTTTATTCGGCGATTTCAAATTTGCCGGATTTGTTTTCGGGAGTTGGCCAACCAGGGATTGATCGTAGGCGTGGTGAAGGCGAGCTGGTGACGGTATGAGCACGACCGACCCGATTGCGGAATTTTTGACCTGCCTGCGGAATGCAAATCAGGCACTGAAGCCGGAAGTGGGTGTGCCGTATTCCCGATTGAAGGTCGAGATGGCGAAGCTGCTCAAACGAGAAGGATATATTGCCGACTATTACAAGGAGGAGAAGGACGGCAAGGCGGTGCTTCGGGTGCAGTTGAAGATCGTGGGTAAAGAGCGCGCGATTACGGGGATTCGGCGGATTAGCCGCCCGGGGCGACGGAAATACGTGAAGGCGGATGAAATTCCGCCGGTGCTCGGAGGCTTGGGAATTTCGATTTTGACCACCTCGCGCGGGTTGATGACGGGCCACGAAGCTCGCAAAGCGCGAGTGGGTGGTGAGTTATTGGCATACGTATGGTAGGCAGCCATGTCGCGGATTGGGAGAAAACCAATTGAGATCCCCCCGAAGACCAAAGTGACGGTTCAAGGGGCGGAAGTGTTGGTGGAGGGACCGAAGGGGAAATTGAAGTGGAGAGTGCCGGAACCGATTCGGGTGGCAGTGGAGGATGGGAAAGTATTGGTGAAAGCCGAGCGAACCGATCGAGATGGCAAGTCGCGATGGGGGCTGAGCCGCAGTTTGATTCAGAACATGGTCACCGGGGTCAATCAGGGATACGTAAAGAAACTCTTAATTGAAGGAGTGGGTTTTCGTGCGTCGGTGCAGGGGTCGAATCTCCAAATGACGTTGGGATTTTCGCATCCGATCGTTTTCCCGATCCCGGCAGGGGTGAAGGTGAGTGTGGCGGATACTGCGGACAAGAAACCCGAAATCACGATCGAGGGATGCGACAAGCAACTGGTGGGGGAAGTGGCAGCGCGGATTCGAAAATTTTTCCCGGCAGAGCCGTACAAGGGCAAGGGCGTTCGGTATGTTGGCGAGCAAGTACGGCGGAAAGCCGGTAAGACGGTGGCCGGTGGAGGGAAGTAACGATGCGACCTCGCACGCGAAAGGAGGGAATTGCGCGCCGTCACATGCGCTTGAGGCAAAAGATTCGGGGGACGGCCGAGCGACCGCGTATGGCGGTGTGTATGACAGGGCGGCATATCTACGTGCAGTTTGTGGATGACACGGTTGGACGAACGTTGGCCGCTGTCAGTACGTTGGGAATAAAAGGATTGAAGCCGACGGTGGAAGGGGCGCGGCAACTGGGCTTGTTGGCGGCCCAACGGGCGAAGGAGAAAAACATCGAGACGGTCGTGTTTGATCGAGGTGGTTTTCGCTACCACGGGCGAGTGAAAGCGTTGGCCGATGCGGCGCGGGAGGCGGGACTAAAGTTTTAGTATGGCGGACAAGAAACCAAAAATTGCTAAAGGGGCCACGCCGTCGGAACCGGAAGTTCCTACGCGAGCGGGTGTGGAAGAGTTGGCCATCGAGGAGGGCGTCGCTCAACCAAGCGAGCTCGTCGAGAAGACGGTGTATATCAACCGCTCAGCCAAAGTGGTCAAGGGAGGTCGGCGGTTTCATTTTAGCGCGCTGATTGTGGTAGGCGACCGGGCGGGGCGGGTTGGTTATGGTTTGGGCAAAGCAAATGAGGTGGCGGATGCAATCCGCAAAGGGACCGAGCTGGCGCGCAAAGGCATGGTTCAGGTGCACTTGAATGGCTCGACCATCCCGCACGACGTGATTGGCGAGTTCGGTGGTGCGCGGGTGTTGCTGCGGCCGGCATCGCCGGGTACCGGGGTGATTGCCGGTGCGAGCGTGCGGTCAGTGATCGAAGCAGCGGGCATCCGTGACGTGCTGACCAAGTCGCTCGGCTCAAACAATCCGATCAACGTGGTGAAAGCAACCATGGATGCGTTGTTGCAACTGAGACCGCGAGACGAGATTTACCGGGTGCGCGGATTGGCGCGGCCGGCCGCCACGGTGGAGACGATCTGAGATGAGTTTGCGACTTCATAATCTTAAGCCGCGCCCCGGCGCCAAGCATCGGCGCAAGCGATTGGGGTGCGGAGAAAGCTCAGGTCATGGCAAAACAAGTGGCCGGGGCGGGAAGGGACAAACGGCACGGTCGGGGGGAACGATTCGGCTTGGTTTTGAAGGTGGCCAAATGCCCTTGTTGCGGCGCATACCGAAACGGGGGTTTAACAATCGTGCCTTTCGCACGGAGTTCGCGGTGGTAAACGTCGAGGATCTCAACGAGTTCCCCGATGGCGCGGTGGTGACTCCGCAGGAATTGTTGGCCGCGCGGTTGATTTCGAAGCTTGAGGACGGTGTGAAGATTTTGGGTGATGGCGAACTGACACGGAGATTGACGGTGCAGGCGCAGCGATTCAGCCGATCGGCCCGAGAGAAGATTGCCAAAGCCGGTGGGCAATGCGTTGAGTTGCCGTTGCCCGGGATTCGGAGCAAACGCGCGACCGGCGCAGTTTCCGGTGCAACGTCCTAGCCGGTAGGTAATAGGGCAGGTATGTTGGGCGCGTTCATCAACACGTGGAAGATTCCTGAGTTGCGGCGTCGGATTCTGTTCACGCTCGGCATCATTTGTATCGCGCGGCTGGGCGCCAACATTCCTTGTCCTGGCGTGGACGCGGCTCCGTTGCAACGATGGATCAAGGCACAGCAGGCCGAGGTGGGCGGGAGTATTTTCGGGTTGGTGGATTTGTTCACAGGCGGCGCATTACAGCAATGTGCGGTGTTTGCGTTGGGGGTGATGCCGTACATTACCGCATCCATCATTATGATGATGTTGACAGCGGTGATACCAGCGTTGGAGCGCCTGAAGCAGGAGGGGGAGACCGGGCGGGCGAAGATCATTCAATACGGACGGTATCTCACGATTGGTGTATGTTTTTTTCAGGGATTTTTCTTGGCGAAGGCTTTTGAGCACCCCGAGAAGTTGTTCCGTGGCTTTGATGGTGTGCTGGTGGCGAATCCGGGACTTGGATTTGAGTTGATGACGGTTTTGACGATTACGACAGGGACGATTTTGCTGATGTGGTTGGGAGAACAAATCACGGAGCGCGGGATCGGCAACGGGATTTCGTTGATCATCACCGTAGGCATTGTCCAAGGGCTGCCAAGCGCCATCGGGCAGGCGTGGTCGTTGTTTTTTCCCGGCGGGGGCGAACCGAGTCAGTTTCACCTGATTCATGCGGTTTTGTTGTTGGTGATGTTGTTGGCGGTCACCGGCGGTGTGGTGGCGATGACGGTAGCACGTCGGCGGATACCGGTTCAGTATGCGAAGCGAATGGTTGGGCGGCGGATGCTCGCGGGGCAGCAACAGTTCATGCCGTTGCCCATCAACTATGCCGGGGTGATGCCGATTATTTTTGCCCAGGCGATTCTCATGTTCCCCGCGCAATTGTTTCAGATGTCTGGGATCACGGCGCTTCAGCGCTTGGCGCGGATGTTGACCGAGGGCGAGGTGGTGTATTTGACGTTGTACGGTGCAATGATTTTGGCGTTTTCGTATTTTTGGGTGGCGATTCAATTCAATCCGCTCGAGATCGCAGACAACTTGAAACGATACGGTGGATATATACCGGGGATCCGACCCGGTAAGCCAACGGCGGAGTATTTGAATTTCACGATGACGCGAATAACGTTGGCGGGGGCGATATTCTTGACGATCATTGCTGTGATTCCATACATTTTGTCACACAATCTGCGCGTGCCGTACCTAGCGGCGAGTTTTTTTGGCGGGACGAGCTTGTTGATCACGGTAGGTGTATTGCTCGACACGATGCGTCAAATTGAATCTCACTTGATCATGCGAAATTACGAGGGGTTTTTGCGGAAGGGACGCATTCGAGGGCGACGCTGACGGTGCAGTTGTGCGAACAGGTTTTGAAACGGTTCCTTGACAAGGCTGTGAACAGGTTCATAACTTACCCGCCCGTTTTGGCGGGCCGGTAGGTTTGAATGATCGTCATCAAAACAGCGAAGGAAATTGAGGGGATGCGCCGTGCATGCACGGCGGCGGCCGAAGTGTTGCGCGCCGTGGCGGCGATGGTGCAACCAGGAATAACGACAGGGGAGTTGGACGCGGCGGCGGCGGAGTTGATTCGGGAGCAGGGCGGCAAAAGTCCATTTCTGGGGTATAAAGGGTTTCCATGTCACACGTGCATTTCAGTGAACGAAGAAGTGGTGCACGGCGTGGCGGGGCGACGTCGGATCCAGTATGGCGATGTGGTAAGCATCGATGTGGGGATCATTGTTGACGGGTTTGTGGGTGACAATGCGACCACAGTGCCGGTGGGTGTGGTGGACCCGCGTACGCAAGAGTTATTAGAGGTGGGGCAAGCCGCGTTGCGAGCCGGGATTGCGGCGGCGCGCGCGGGCAATCGCGTGGGAGCAATTTCACACGCGATTCAGACCGTGGTGGAATCTCACGGGTTCTCAGTGGTGCGTGAGTTTGTTGGCCATGGGGTTGGCCGGCAAATGCACGAGGACCCGCAAATACCGAATTTTGGGCGCCCAAATGAGGGCGCGAAGCTGCGTCCTGGTATGACGTTGGCGATTGAGCCGATGATCAACCGGGGCGGTAGCGCGGTTCAGATGTTGGCTGATGGGTGGACGGTGGTCACGGCCGACGGCGAGCCGAGCGTACATTTTGAGCACACGATTTTGGTAACGAACGGAGAAGCGGAAATACTGACGTGCCCAAAGAAGAGCCTATTCGAGTCGAAGGTACGGTAGTGGAGTTGCTGCCGAATACGATGTTTCGGGTGGAGCTGCCCAATAAGCATCGGATTCTGGCGCATATATCCGGTAAAATGCGGCTGAATTTCATTCGGCTGGTGCCGGGTGACAAAGTCACGGTGGAGATGAGCCCGTATGACATGAGCAAGGGGCGTATCATCTATCGCGATAAAGATGAGACAAAAACATCCTCATGAAAGTCAGACCATCTGTAAAACGGTTGTGTGAGCGCTGCCGGGTCGTGCGGCGCAAAGGTGTGGTGCGCGTGATTTGCACGAATCCGCGCCACAAACAACGACAAGGTTGAGGAGAAACCATGGCGCGCATCATCGGGGTAGAGATACCGAACGACAAAAAGATCGGAATCGCTTTGCGATATATTTACGGGATTGGGCCGACTTTGGCGTTGGAGGTGTGCGAGAAGGCGCAAGTGAGTCCCGACATTCGCACGAAGGACCTGACGGATGAGCAGTTGTCGCACCTCACGACCGCGTTGCAAGGTTACCGGATTGAAGGCGATTTGCGTCGGGAAGTGCAGCAAAACATCAAACGCAAAATGAGTATCAACTGCTACCAGGGCATCCGTCACAAGCGCGGCCTCCCGGTGCGCGGCCAGCGAACCTCGACCAATGCACGCACTCGCAAAGGTCCGCGCAAGACGGTGGGCGTGCAGCGCTCGAAGGAAGCGAAAGCCGCTGCCAAGGAGAAGCAATGAGGTGATCCATGGCTGAGGAGACAACGAAGCAATCGAAAGAAAAACCCGCCAAGCCCGCGCCCAAACCTGCGGGCGAAACGAAGGCCGAGCCCAAGGCAGAGCCGAAAGCGGAGAGCAAGCCGGTGGTTACGGCGGCGGCGCCTGCCGCGGCAACGACCGCGCCTGCAACAGCAGCCGACGTGTTGGCGGAGCAGGAACCGACCAAAAAAGTCATTAAGGCCAAACACAGCAAAAACGTGGTGCAAGGCATCGCCCACATCTTGGCGACGTTCAACAACACGATCGTGAGCATCACGGATTTGAAAGGCCGGGTCATTGCATGGTCGAGTGCCGGTCGTGCGGGATTCAAGGGGTCGCGGAAAAGCACCGCGTACGCCGCGCAAATGGTGGCGCAGGATGCCGGTCGGCAAGCGATGGCGCACGGGATGAAAGAAGTTGAGGTTTGGGTGAAAGGTCCCGGCACGGGCCGCGAGGCGGCGATACGCGCGCTGCAAGCGATTGGCTTGGAAATCACCGTGATCAAGGACGTCACACCGATTCCGCATAACGGGTGTCGGCCGCCGAAGCGTCGGCGCGTTTAGGCGAAGCGAGGGAATTACCATGGCACGATATACTGGACCGAGAACACGGTTGAGTCGGCGCTTGGGTGTGCCGTTGTTCGGCCCCAACAAGTATCTGGAGCGACGCAGCTATCCGCCCGGAGTTCATGGGCCTAAATCGCGACGCAAGCTCAGCGACTATGCGTTGGGTTTGGCCGAGAAACAAAAATTGCGGTTTCAGTACGGGTTGATGGAGCGTCAGTTTCGGCGGATGTACGAGATGGCGCTCAAACAACGCGGTGTAACCGGCGAGACGTTGCTGCAGCTTTTGGAACGGCGCCTCGACAACGTAGTGTACCGGCTCGGTTTTGCCACTACGCGCGCCGCCGCGCGCCAAATGGTCTCGCATGGTCACGTTTTGGTGAATGGACGTAAGGTGAATGTGCCATCGTTTCAGGTGAAGGTGGGTGACATCATTGAGATCAAAAATCATGCGCGTTCCCAAAACATGGCGCGCACCAGCTTGGAATCGGCTCAGGTGAGGATGGCACCGGAATGGTTGGCGCTGGACCGTGACAATTTGCGCGGGCAGGTGTCCCGGTTGCCCACGATGGACGATATTCAGCCCATCGTGAACCCGCAGCTCATTGTGGAATTTTATTCTAGATAAATTAGGTCAGAGTCAACACGAGTTGTTGGTCCGCGTTTCTAGGGCGCGGGGAACCCAACTCAGAAGGAGGTCGGTATGCCAGTTCGGATGGGACGGTTTGAAATGCCGAAGCAGTTGGTCCGCAAGGACGCGACTGCGACGCCTACTTACGCCCAATTCATCGCAGAACCGTTGGAGGCTGGGTATGGTCACACCATCGGGAACTCTCTGCGACGGGTGTTGCTTAGCTCACTTGAGGGAGCGGCGATCACGTCGGTTAAGATCGAGGGTGTGCCCCACGAGTTTACCGCGATGCCGGGTGTGGTCGAGGATGTTCCCGACATCATTTTGAATTTAAAAAAGGTGTTGTTCAAATCCCACACCCGCGATCCGCACACGGTGCGCATCTCCGTCAACAAAGAAGGTCCGGTCACGGCGGCGGACATCCAGACCGATCAAGTCGTGGAGGTCATCAATCCCGAACAACACATCTGCACGCTCGATAAAAAAATGTCGTTCCAAGCAGAGTTGGAGGTGCGGGTCGGGCGGGGATTCGCTTCGTGGGAGGACAACAAACGACCGGACCAGCCAATTGGGGTAATTCCGATTGACTCGATCTTTTCGCCGGTGCGGCGGGTCAAATACGCCGTCGAGGCAACGCGCGTCGGGCAACGCACTGACTACGATCGGTTGGTACTCGACGTTTGGACTGATGGTCGCCTGACCCCAGATGACGCACTTGTGCAGGCGGCCAATATTCTTCAGCAACACATCCAAGTCTTCTGCAATTACAACCCGAACATCAAAGTGGAGTTTGAAAAACGCGAGCAGACCATCAGCGCGGAACAACAACGGCTCAAGAAGATTCTCAACATGAGTGTTAATGAGATCGAATTGAGCGTGCGGGCCGCCAACTGCTTGAACAATGCGAACATTACGACCGTCGGTCAGTTGGCGATGAAGACCGAACAGGAGATGCTCAAGTACCGTAACTTCGGCAAGAAGTCGTTGCAGGAAATCAAAGACAAACTGGCGGCGCTTGGTTTGTCGCTGGGGATGAAATTCGACCCCTCCTTGCTCGATGGGACGCCGGGCAGCGGGGCTGCGACGGCTGCGACCACGCAGGAGAACCGGTAGGCCGACCAACACATCACACAGCGGGGAGCTTGATTATGCGCCATCGAAAACGAACCGTGAAGTTGGGGATGAAATCGCAGCACCGCCGTGCCGTGCTGGCGAACCTCGTCTGTAGTTTGATTACGCACCGCCAAATCACCACCACGGTGGCGCGCGCTAAGGAGGTTCGTCGCTGGGCCGACAAGATGGTGACGCTGGCCAAGGCCGGTAGCTTGCACGACCGGCGACAGGCGTTGGCGTTTCTGCGCCAGAAAAATGCCGTGAAAAAACTTTTCGCGGAGATTGCTCCGCAGCACTCCGACCGTCGCGGGGGTTACACGCGTATCATTCGTGTGGGACGCCGCAACGGTGATGCGGCGGAAATGGCAATCATCGAGTGGACCGGTACGGCTGCGCCAACTTCGGCGCCGCCTCCCGCCGGCACGAGCGCTGAGAAGTCAAAAACGTCGTAAACTTGTCTGGCTGACCAAGGCGCTCGTGGGCCGGCAAGCTCTGGTTTCGATGGCGCCGCTTGCTGTAGGAGTGGAATTGCGGTTTGCTTGGCCGGCATCTTGATCGTCAGGCGGCGGGACCAAAAGGGGCAGGGCACGTGCGTCAAGGGCTAAAACGGCGAATGACCACCTCGGCAACATCCAGCCGTTCGGGTTGGAGCAAGAGGAATCGAACCCACTCCGCGATGTCGGACGGTTGAATCAGCGGTTGGCCGGCAAGCCGGGCGCCCAGTTCGGTGCCTTTGATTAGATCGGTTGCTACGCCACCGGGACAAAGCACGTGTACATGGACGCCAAACGGCCGGCATTCCACGGCTACAGTGCGCGCAAATCCCAACAAGGCATGCTTGCTGGCCACGTAAGCTGCTTGATGCCGGTAAGCTTGCACGGAGGCGGTGCTGGCGATGAAGAGAATTCGTCCGGATTGTCGAGTCGTCATGGCGGGAAGGAAAGCCCGCGTGATCAAGAACGGCGCGGTGACATTTACTCGTTGGACTCGCTCCCAGTCCGCCAAATTGGTTTCGCCGATTGGCCGTTCGTGAAAGATACCGGCATTGTGAATGAGGATGTCGGGAGCCGGCAATTTGCCGAGGATTTGTTCCAGTTCCGCCAGGTCGGCGAGGTCGCAAGATTGATGGAAGTCATTCAGCGGGGGAGGGGGTGGTGTGCGAGAGAGCAATGTCAGACGAACGCCCTCGCGGTGCAGCATCTGGGCGATGGCGAGACCGATACCGCGGCTCGCGCCAGTGACCAGTGCGGTTTGTCCCGCTAACTCGCTCACAGGTTGAGCACCCGCTGCCGGTAATGTTCATCGGGACGCCCGTCGATGCGGGCCACGTTTGCGTCGCTCAAAAAGACCGGTCCACCAAGCAGCGCGGCGCCGACGAAAATTCGTGCGGCCTTCTCGACCATGAGCAGGGAAGACAACACAGCAGCGGCGGTTTTGCCAACCGCGATAACGCCGTGGTTTTGCATAAGGATGATGCGGGGTGGGCGCTGGTAGCGTTGGATGAAAGCCTCGGTTTGGCGTCGGATTTCTTGCGACAAGCGGAGACCGGGGTCGGTATATGGGATGAAAACGGATGCCGGACCGCAACAAACAATTTCGTCGGGGAACATCCGATGGTCGGCAAAATCGCGCGCCCGAGGTGAGCAGAGGATCTGGTTGACGGTGGTTGCGTGGACGTGGCCAACGAAGTGGGTTTCCGGCAGCGAAAGCAAGTAAGCATGGAATACCGCCTCAACGGAAGGCTTGCGCGCGGTAGGATCGGTGCGGCTGGCGAACAATGCGTCGTCAATCTCCCTGTCCGTCATACTGCTTTTATCCAATAAAGGGAGGAGTCGGTCGAATCGGCATTCCACAACGTCCTGCTCGGTGAGGGTG
>JANWVU010000040.1 GCA_025056465.1 Verrucomicrobiia bacterium
AGAAAGCCCGGCAGCGCAAGCTTACCGGCGAGGAGATGCGCGGCGGCTCGTACACGATCTCAAATCAGGGCAGCATCGGCAGCGGTCATTACACACCGATTATCAACCCACCGGAAGTGGCGATTCTCGGTATTGGTCGCGGTCGGGCAAAGCCGGTCGCGCGCGACGCGGACCGCGTGGAGGTGCGCACGATGATTCCGTTGGCGTTGTCGTATGACCACCGGGTTGCCGACGGCGCACAGGCGGCGCGGTTCATGGTGGATTTGGTGGCGACCATTGAGCAGGTGACCGCGGCCACCGTGGGTTTGTGAGCCATGCAACCGGTAAGCA
This sequence comes from Verrucomicrobiia bacterium, assembly GCA_025056465.1. Lineage (GTDB taxonomy): Bacteria > Verrucomicrobiota > Verrucomicrobiia > Palsa-1439 > Palsa-1439 > JANWVU01. Next base: position 331 of record JANWVU010000040.1, read on the forward strand.
CGCAGTTGGTCGTTGTCGGCGGCGGACCCGGTGGGTATGCGGCGGCGTTTTATGCAGCCGACAAAGGGCTTGAGGTTATCCTCGTCGAAAAGGAACCGTTGCTGGGTGGAACGTGTTTGCGGGTGGGTTGCATTCCCTCGAAGGCGTTGTTGCATGCGGCAAAGGTCATCACCGAAGCGCGTGAATCGGCTCATCGCGGGATCGCGTTTGGCGAGCCACAGATTGATCGCACGCGGCTGCGCGAGTGGAAGCAATCCATCGTCACCAAATTAGCCGGTGGGATTCAGTCGTTGGCACGCGCGCGAGGGGTGCAGGTCTGGCATGGGCGAGCCCATTTCGAGGGCTCCGACATGCTGCGGGTCGAGACGGAGGACGGACAACGATTTGTTCGCTACCAATACGCGATCATCGCCACGGGTTCGCAAGCGGCCATGCCAAAAGCGTTCGATCTCGGCAACCCGCGCGTGATGACGTCCACGGAGGCCTTGGAGGTGGAAGAGATACCGGGCGATTTGCTCATCGTCGGGGGTGGTTACATCGGCATGGAGCTGGGGACGGTATACGCGACGTTGGGCAGCCGGGTGGTTATGGTGGAGGCTCTGCCGCAAATTTTGACAGGTGCCGATCCCGATTTGGTGCGACCGGTCTTGAAATACGCGGAACGGGCGTTTCGCGAGGTGCGGCTAAACACGAAGGTCGCCAAGATGGCAACGGCAGGCAAACAAATCCGTGTGATACTCGAAGGGCCGCAAGGCACGAAGGAAGAGTTGTATGATCGCGTGTTGGTCGCCGTGGGACGCGTGCCGAATTGTTACGACCTCGGTCTTGAAACCACGCGCGTGCAGCGTGACGAGCGCGGTTTTATCAAGGTCAACGCTCGCCAGCAAACGAACGACCCGCACATTTACGCCATCGGCGATGTGGTCGGCGGCGCGTTGTTGGCGCACAAGGCGGCACGGGAGGCGCGCGTGGCGGTTGAAACGATTCTCGGGGAGTACAGCGAGTTTACCGACATCATCATCCCCGCCGTGGTGTTCACGGATCCTGAAGTGGCTTGGTGTGGTCTGACGGAAACCGAGGCGCGAGCGAAAGACATCCCGATTGAGGTGGCGAAGTTTCCATGGTCGGCCTCGGGGCGGGCATTGAGTTTTGATCGGACGGACGGCATGACCAAGTTGATCATCGATCCGGAAACAGAGCGTGTGCTGGGCGTGGGGATTTGCGGTCATGGCGCGGGAGAACTCATTTCGGAAGGTGTGTTGGCCATCGAGATGGGTGCCACGGCGCGCGACATCGCGCTTTCGATTCATCCTCACCCGACGCTGTCGGAGACGATCATGGAAGCGGCCGAGGTTTTCTACGGTCACGCGACTCACACCTTCACCCGCAAGAAACCCTGACCTCGGTTCGACGCGGTAGCGGGTGTGCGATGGATCTCAACCCCCTCCGCGTGCTCAAGCTCCGATAGGGTGAATGGGGCCGGTGGCTCGGTGGGCTCCGCTTGAGCTTGGATGGCGGCGCTGAGTTTTGAATCGTCGCCAAGCTACCGGGCTGCTAGGCTACCGGCCGATGCGGGAGTTTTGGCTCGGTTTGATCAGCGGCGTGCTGCTGACGGCGGTGACCGGCTGGTACGTGGTGGTGGGCCGGAAAACGCAGCCGGTGCGAGAGGCGCAAACAGCGGTGGGAACTGCGTTGCATCGCGCGGTGGACACAGTGGAGGCACGGCTCGAGGCATTTGAGTTGCGTGGCAAAGACATCAAAGAGGATCTGGAGCGCACGGGTCAGGTGATTCGTTACGCGGTGCGGGCTGCCGGTGCGGCGGTGCAAGACGCCACCAGTGACGCGCGCATCACCGCGGCAATCAAGGCGAAGTTGGTGGCCGACCGGGAGCTGTCGGCGTGGGATGTTCATGTCAGCACCACGGACGGGGTCGTGACATTGTCGGGCCGCGTCGCCACGCATGAACAGGTTGGCCGGGCGATGTTGGTGGCGTTGGAGACGGCCGGGGTGCGAGAGGTTCGTTCAACGATTCAAGTCAAGCCATGACGAAGGCGGAAATTGCAGCGGTGTTCGAGGAGATCGCGGACTTGCTGGATTTGAAGGGGGAAAATCCGTTTCGGGTGCGGGCCTACCGGAACGCGGCGCGGATTGTGGATGGGTTGGCAGAGGACCTTGACCGGGTGATCGCAGAAAACCGGCTAACGGCGATCAAGGGGATTGGAGAGGATTTGGCAAGCAAGATCATCGAGTTGCATACGACGGGTCGGTTGAAGTTTCATGAGGAGTTGCGAGCCTCGATGCCGGCGGGGTTGCTGGAGATGCTGAGGGTGCCGGGTTTCGGCCCGAAACGCGCCAAGGTGGTGTATGAGAAGCTTGGGGTGGATTCGCTAGAGAAATTGGAGGCCGCGTGTCGGGCCGGTCGCGTGGCGGCGTTGCCGGGGTTTGGCGAAAAATCGCAACAAAACATTTTGAAAGGCATCGAGCTGGCGCGTCAGTTCAGCTCGCGCCATCACTTGCATAAGGCGCGCGCGGTGGCCGACCCAATCGTAGAAGCATTGCGGGCGCATCCCGGTGTGATTCGGTGCAGTGTGGCCGGTAGCCTGCGTCGGTGTCGGGAGACGATTGGGGACGTGGATTTTTTGGTCAGCGCCAAACCGGCCGATGCCGCGGCGATCATCGAAGAGTTTACCCGTCAGCCCGGTATCCTCACGGTCACGGCGCGCGGGGAAACCAAGGCAAGCGTGGTATTGCGCGGCGGGTTGCAGGCGGACCTGCGGGTGGTGCGCGATGATCAATTTGCGTTTGCGCTGAATTATTTTACCGGCAGCAAAGAGCACAATATCGCGATGCGGGCGCGGGCGTTGCGGCTGAAAAACTGGTCGCTCAACGAGTACGGATTTTCCCCGGCGGAGGAAAAGGAGAAGAGTGCGAAAGAGCTCGGCAGCATTGTGCCGTGCCGGACGGAAGAGGAAATTTATCGAGCACTCGGACTCGACTACATCCCGCCCGAACTACGCGAGGACATGGGCGAGTTGGCGGCGGCGGAGGCCGGTCAGTTACCTCGATTGGTCGAGCTGAAGGATTTGCGCGGCACGTTTCACAATCACACGCGTTGGAGCGATGGGCTGGAGAGCATCGAGGCGATGGCTCAGGCGGCGCTGGACTTAGGGCTTGAGTACATCGGCATTGCGGACCACAGCGCGAGTGAACGACAGGCCAACGGACTCGACGCGAAACGGGTCCGGCAGCAGGCCGAGGAAGTGCGGCGGTTGAATGAAAAGTTTGCGCGGGAAGATTTCCGGATTTTTTTCGGCACCGAATGCGACATCCTAGCCGATGGTGCGCTGGATTTCGACGACGAGACATTGGCGTTGTTCGATTACGTGGTGGCTAGTGTTCACCAAGGTTTCTCCCAAGACGCCGCGAAAATGACGAAGCGGATTTGCCGCGCACTGGAGCATCCGCTGGTGACGATGCTGGGGCATCCGACCGGAAGATTGTTGCTGGAACGTGAGCCGTACGCGGTGGATTTGGAGGCGGTCATCGAGACGGCCGCGAAACACCACAAGATTATTGAACTGAATGCACATCCCTACCGGTTGGACTTGGATTGGCGATGGTGGAAACGCGCGCGCGACAAGGGAGTGCGGTGCGCTATCAATCCCGATGCCCATAGCATACCGGATCTTCAGTTCTTGGCATTGGGCGTCGGGATCGCGCGCAAGGGTTGGTTGACGAAACGGGATGTGGTCAACTGTCTTTCCGCGCGCGAGGTGGAGCAACTGTTTCACGGAATCCGCACCCGCAAAGCCCGGTAATCCGATAGCGGGTGAGCGGTCGCGGTTGCCGCGGGCGCTGCGCGACAACGATGCTGCGAGCGGTGCGGTCTCAGGCCGGGGTGCGTTGTTGGAGCCGGTAGGCTTGTGGAGTCTGGCCGAAATGCCGCCGAAACAGCCGGTAGAAGTGGCTCAGATTGGTCAGTCCGCAATCGAGGGCAATGTCGGTGATTTTGGCATCGGTCATCGCCAGCAACCGCGCGGCATGTTGCATGCGGACGCGGTTGACGTAGTCGGATGGAGTCTCGTGGAGCAATGCTCGGGTCACGCGCGCCACGTGTTCCGGACTGCGACCAGCCAGCCGGGCAAACGCCGGGGCGCCTTCGCGGAAATGTTGCGGTTTGGCGATTTCCGCGCACGCATGGCGAAACCAGTCCGGTGCCTCGGCCGGTAGGGTTGGTTGCGCGGTGGACGCCAGCAGGTGCAGCAGGTTCAGCAAAAATCGTTCGATGTAGAGCCGTTCACGCGGCGCATCAAACAACTCGTCGGCGGCACGAGTCAGGCGTTGGCATTGGTCGGCCTCGAGGTAACGGACGGGGCCGTTGGTCCACGGCGTGACGTATCGTGAGGTGATCCACCGGTAGGTGTCGCGCGGGAACGCCACGTTGGTCAATTGCATGACGCGGGCCGATTCGAGCGCATGCGTGTCGGTGGGATGAACAAAAATCAGATCGCCCACCCGCAACGGCTGAATGCCGGTGGGCGTGCGTTGGACACCCTCACCGGCATCAATCCAGAACACTTCTGCGAAATCATGGTTGTGCAGCGGTGTGGGGTTTTCGGGCGTGCGCCACGAGCGGGCTACGTGAAATGCATCGCCCGGCGCCACGATGTTGCGCCAGTGCAGGGTCAGCACCATATCAATAAAGGATAACAGAATGTCATTCGGCCACAAGACAACCGCAGTCGGGTCGGCTACGCTGTGGCCATGAACACCACGGCAAGGCTGACGAACGAACAAGTGTCATTTTACCGTCGCGAGGGCTACCTGCTACCGGGGATGCAGTTGTTTCCTCCGCACAAGTTCCAAGCGCTCAAGGATCATTTTGAGGAATTACTGGCACAATGGCCGGCGGATCAACGCCCCGAGGGTATGGACGTGCCGCATTTTACCGATCCGAAATTGATGGAGTGGCTCATGGCCGATGAAGTGCTCGACCTGGTGGAGCAATTGATCGGGCCGGACATCGCGCTGTTTTCGAGCCATTTCATCTGTAAACCGAAGGGCGATGGCAAACGGGTGCCGTGGCACGAAGATTCGGCTTACTGGAAACGAATGTTTGACCCGCCCGAGTCCATGCAAATCGTGACGGTGTGGCTGGCGATTGACCCATCCACGCCGGAGAACGGCTGCATGTATGTGGTGCCGCGTTCCCACGTGACCGGCCGCAAAGGGTTTTCCGATTACGACCCGGTGGACCCGAACAAGAACGTCTTCAACATCGAGATCACCCCGACACAGCGGAATGATGCGGCGGCGATACCGTGCATTCTCAAACCCGGTGAGTTCAGCCTGCACGATGCGCGGCTAATTCATGGGAGTCCGCCCAACACGAGCAACATCCGTCGCTGCGGCTACACGATGCGGTACATGTCCACGGCTTCGAAACTGACGCCCGAAGCGTTGCAATGGCACCAAGTGTATCTGGCTCGTGGGCGCGACCGTGCTGGCAACCCCTACGCCGACCCAACCAAAACATACCCCGAATTCATCGAGCGTCGCCTCAGCTACGGTAAAAAAGGCCACTGACCAATCCCACCGGTCTTCACCACTCCACGCGCACGGTGACGATGGCGTGTGGTTCTGCTGTGACCGTCACGGTTGCCCCGCGCTGCTCGGGTACCGGTTTGCTCAGCGGCTCTTCGCTGAGCATAACGTAGTAAGCGCGTTTGGGTACTCGCCAAAACCGCAACGTCTCGCGCTGTGGTTTGTCCGTGGGGTTCCACAACCGCACGATCATTCCTGGACCGTCTTCCGGTGGTTTGATGGCCGACACCGCCAGTGCACCAGTTTCTGCGACGAGAAACTGTTGTTTCGTTGGTTCCGTGCCGGCCAACGGCGGAAATCCCGACGAGCGCGTGCCGCTCTGCCGCGCGAACACCCCGGCCTGCAATCGCGCCCACTCCCTGAGCACCGCCGCGCGATCCAGCTCGCCGGCAAACGGCATCAGCGCAAACCGGTAGGTCAGCCGCCCAAGCTCCAACCCGTCGGTTTCCCCGCCCGTGCCCACGGTTTTGCGGAATGACCGCACCAATGTCACCTGCATCGTGCGGCGTTGGTCATCCACGACGCCGCCCTCGTGCAGACCACCCGGCGACACAAACGCCAACCCGCGACGACCGGCACCCACCGCTTGAACGCCCAGAAACGGTTTCTCCGCGATGTCCGCCTCCTGCCACGTGGCGGTTGCGCCGTCCAATGCAATCGGGCGTTCCACGAAATCAAACGGCGTGTGCGCCAGATATGTTTGGGCCGACGTGGCATCAGTGGGAAACAACACCCGCAGCCGGTGGTCTTCGATCTGATTGTCCACAGTGGTCTCGACCTCCACCACGCGCGCACCGCGACGCAAGGTGATAACGCTGGAAATCTCCAGATCGCGCCGCTCCGTGCCAGGTCGCTCGTGGACCGGATCGTAGCGTACCGGCAACCGCAACCGGTGCGTCACGCGAAACGCCACCAGCTCCGGCCCCTCATGCACCACCGCAACCTGCGCCGGTGAGGCCGAGGACAACACCACCTCGTCATTCAACGAGTGTCCGTGAAACCAACCGTCCCCAACCTCGCTGCGGTCTTCAAAGGTCAACAGGCCTGTGTATACCTCGCCAGTGGTTTTGTCGGCCAAGGTCAGTGTGCCGTTCGGCTCGATGGCGATCCCGAGCCACTCATTTTCGGCCGCTGTAGGCCCGGTGCGCAAACTGCCCCACGCGCGCACCGCATGTTGCGCCGGTCGGACACGCCATGCCGTGAATCCCAACGCCGGCAACGTCACGCGCGCGGCCACGGTGTACCGGGTGAACGGGCCGTCGCTGATGAAACAAAACTGGGCGAACCGCGACCGTTCATTGGTCAGCGGAATCATGCCGAGCCGTTGATAGGGCAACTCCCGACCGGCTTCGTCCTCCAACACAAACGCTTTCAGTGTTTGCGTATGAAAGCCGTCACGAAATTCTGCCGGGTAGTCCGGTGGTAAATCCACGTCGAAGGTCACCACCTCATCCCGCTCGAATGGCAGCGGATTGATCAGCATCAATGTAAACTCGTGTGGCCCGCGTCCCAACTCTGCGCACTGGGCCGTCAACGCGCCGATGGCTTGGGCACGCAGTTGCTCGCCCAGCACGCGCGCGGCGTCGAATCGCGCCTGCATGTCGCGATGCACCTGATCAATCGAGCATCCGCAGATGGAATCGTGCGCGTGATTGAGCAACACGCTCTTCCATGCCACGCGCAGATAGTTACGCCACGGGATGGGGTGCTGGCCGTGAATCTCAGCCAGCGCGACCAACGGCTCGACCCATTTCTCCAACAGATTCTGACAGGCGTCGTTGGCCTGTTTGAGCCGCACGCGGGCCGACACGCAATTCGGAATCAGCCACAAATACGGACACCGCTCGCGACTCGGCTCACGCAATTCGCCTCGCCGACGCGGCAGCGGCCCGGCTGTGCGGCGCGCCTCATCAAAAAATGCCGGTAGGTTTGAGTGTTGCGGCACGACATTCGGGCACGCCTCGCGAATCCGCTGCAGATACCGAGCCACGTCGGCGGCAGGCGGATTGTGATCCATCGAATCCATCACCGCGATCGTCTGACCGTTGCAACGCGCCGTCTCGTGCTCGATGTACTCGGCAAGCAGTTGACGCACCCACGTCTCCTGCGCAGCGCGCACCTTGTCAGGCTGACCGTCCGCCTCGGCCAACGCACGTTTGTATTCGGCGTACCCGCGAATTTGTCTGCCGGCTTCCGAATCGGGGTTCTCGAGAATCGCACGCGGCAGGGCAAACGCGCCGTAACCTTGCCGGTCTTGCAGCTTGTCCACAAACGCCGCCGTGCCGTCGGGGCTTTCCCACTCGAAAAACATCGGGGTGGTGTGCTCGTTGGTGCCCCGACCCAACACCACATCACGCAGCCCAAACCCGGCAAACAACTGCGGCATTTGCGACGGATGCCCGAACATGTCGCAGATGAACCCTACCGGCATGAGAGTGGTGTCCCATTCGCGGCAAATCCGTTGTCCCAGTAGCAGATTGCGAATCAACGCTTCGTCGCCCACGCAAAACAAATCCGGCATCGTGAACCACGGCCCGATCAAAATGCGTCGCGCGCGAATCAGCGCCGCGAGTCGTGCACGGTTTTCGGGGCGGATTTCGAGGTAATCGTCCAGCACACAAGTTTGGCCATCGAGTTGGAAAAACCGAAACTCCGGCCTCGTCTCCATCAATTCCAGTAGTTCATCCACCAGCTTGACCAACAACAACCGGTACTCTTGAAACGGCCGGTACCACTCGCGATCCCAATGCGTGCCCGAAATGTAATGCGCCGAATATTGCATGAACCGTGCATACCGGTGCCTTGCGCCTGAATGCAAGGGAAACGGTTAGGGACCACTTTGACCGCAAGCCGACCGGCACGGAGGCACCGGACGTTTCGATGTCCCACCGAGGTTGTTTTGCGCTAGGATGTGGTTGTGGAAATCCTGTCAGACTGGGGTTTGCGGTACCTCGCCGCGTTGATTGAGCTGGTGCGCGAGTTGTGGCTGTTTTTTGCGGTGGGGTTTCTCATTGCCGGACTGATCGCAGAGTTTGTGCCCAAGGAAACGCTGATGCGCTACTGGGGCCGCAACGATCTGGCGACGCTGGCGCGCTCGCTCGCGGCGGGGTTGGTGGCGTCCTTGTGTTCGTGTGGAGCGATTCCGATTGCCGCCACGTTGCGCGATAAGGGCGCCACGCGCGCGGCGGCGCTAACGTTTCTTGCGGCGGCGCCGTGGGCGGGATTTGTACAACTGCTGGTGTTCTACCGGTTTCTGGGCTGGGGTCGAACGCTGCTCGTGTTTAGCGGCGCGATGCTCGTGGCGTTGGGTATTGGCGCCGTCATCGGCTGGCTCGAAACACGCGGGTGGCTCGACGATCGCTCCCGCGCACCGGCCTCCTGTGCGTGCGCGGACGAATCGGAACAGTCCGAATCCCACCGGGCAACCCTCTGGCATCGCCTTGGCCGCGCCCTGCGCGAAGCCGGTGAGGCCGCGTGGTCGTTGGGCAAATACCTCGCCATCGGTCTGCTCATCACGGCGGCGTTGCGGGCCTTTGTGCCACACGATTGGGTCAGCCGGTATCTCGGCGGCAACGGGGTGATCGCGCCGGTATTGCTCGCAGTGCCGGTGGCGGCGGTGGTTGAGTTGTGTTCGGAAAGCTTCTCGATCATGGGAGGACAACTGTACGAGCTGGGTGCGTCGCTCGGTGTAGTGTTTGTGGTGGTGTTGGTTGGCGTCACCACCGACTGGACCGAGCTGGCGATGATCTGGGGAAAGTTTGGCCGCCGCAGTGCCATCGCCTATGTCATCACCGGTACCGTGTTGACCGTGTTGCTCGGTCTGGCACTTCACCAACTTCGCTAACGTAGCTCGATAAGCACGCCGCGACGTATCGCACGACCGGAATCAGGACACTTGCACCTTACGCTCCCGGCACCGGGTCACGGAGGTTAGCCGCGCAAGGCGGCCAACAGTTTGTCGTGGAGCCCGTCGAAATCACCATTGGAAAACACGGCCACGACGTCACCGGCGCGGAGCTGCGGACGCAGGTACTCGATGAGGTCTTCGACGCGGTCGGCTTGCGCGGCCGGTCGGCCTGCGGTTTGCAAATCAGCGACGAGTTGCCGCGTGTCGAGTCGTTCATGAGCCGGTAGCTCTTGCGCACGGTTGACGCGGCCGATCAGTACACCGTCGGCCTGCCGTAGTGCCTCGGCCAGCTCACGCTGGAAGACGTTGCGTCGGGTGGTGTTGCTGCGCGGTTCAAACACGGCCCACACGCGGCGACCGGGATAGCGCTCACGAATGGCGTGCAACGTCACGCGCAACGCCGTGGGATGGTGCGCGAAATCATCGAGCACGGTTACACCACCGGCTTCGCCGCGCACTTCCATGCGTCGCTTCACTCCGCGGAAGGTGGCGAATGCGTTGGCGACGGTTGCGTCGTCCAGGCCGAGGTACCGGGCGGCGGCGAGCACGGCCGCGGCGTTGGCGCGGTTGTGGTCGCCGGCCAGGGACAACGGCAGCGGCCCGGCTTCGTGTCGGTGAAACAACCGCACTGGTGCGGGCGCGTCGGCCACCACTTCGCGGACATTGGGATCGTCGCCATTGGCGAGAATGCAACCACGATGCGGCACGATGGCGATGAGTTGGCGGAAGGCGCGTTTGACCGCTGCCAGGTCAGGAAAAATGTCGGCGTGATCGAATTCGATGTTGTTCAGCACGACCACATCCGGCCGGTAGTGGACGAACTTACTGCGTTTGTCGAAAAACGCCGTGTCGTACTCATCGCCTTCGATGACGAAGTATGCGCCGCGCGCTGCGCGCGCGCCGATACCGAAGTTCAGTGGAATTCCGCCAATGAGAAAACCCGGTGACTGTCCCGCCACTTCCAACGTCCACGCCAAGAGCGATGTGGTCGTGGTTTTGCCGTGGGTACCGGCCACGACGATGGAGGTGACCTCACGGAGCAACTGGTGGCGGATTAATTCTGGTAGGGAACAGTACGGCAGGCGCTCGTCGAGCACGCGCTCTACTTCCGGGTTGCCGCGCCGGATGGCGTTGCCGATGCAAACCAAGTCGGGAAGCGGGTCGAGATTTTCGGCCCGGTAGCCCTCACAGACCGGGATGGCCTGCTCGCGCAGAAACGTGGACATGGGCGGGTAGATGCGCTCATCGCTGCCACGAACCGTGAGGCCTTGTTGGCGACAGAGAGCGGCCACGGCGGCCATCGCGGTACCGGCAATGCCGATGAAATGGATCGAATTGACCGTGGCCGGTAGTGTCATCTAGGGTTCCCCGCCGTGTTGGTAGCAGATTCGACGCTGCGGTTCAACGTCGTGGATTTCCGGCTCGACGGCACGTTGCAATGCGGCCAGGCGTTCCGCTGGGAACGGCTCGCCGATGGTGAGTGGCAAGGGGTGGTGGACCACGAGCTGTGGCGCGTTCGGCAAGATGGCGACACCTTGACGGTCCGCGGGGCGACCGGGGTCAATGCGACGGAGCGAGTATGCCGGTACTTTGCGTTGGATCGCGCGTTGCCGCGCATCATCGAGACGTTTCCCGACGATCCCGCGTTGCGCGCAGCGGTGCGCAGGCATTGGGGACTGCGCGTGTTGCGGCAATCGCCGTGGGAGACATTGGCGTCGTTCATCGCCAGCTCGACGAAGCAGATTGTGCAGATTCAGCAAATCGTCGGCGCGCTGGCGCGGCGTTGGGGTGAGCCGGTAGGAGACGGTCAGTTTTCGTTCCCTTCGGCTTCGGTGCTGGCGCGCGCGCGGGAATCGGAGTTGCGGGCGTGTCGGTTAGGCTTTCGTGCGCGGTATCTATTGGCGGCGGCCCGTGCGGTGGATAGTGGTCGCGTGCCGGTCGAGGAGTTGAGCCGGTGGGAGTTTGACCGCGCGCGGGCGGCGTTGTTGAGCCTGCCGGGTGTGGGAGACAAAATCGCGGCGTGTGTGTTGTTGTTCGGGTGTGGGTTTGATGCGGCGTTTCCGATTGATGTGTGGGTGGAGCGGGCATTGCGACGGATTTATTTTTCGTCACGGCGCGTCAGCCGGCGGGTTTTGAGCGAATTTGCGGCGCGCCACTTCGGGCCGTATGCCGGTTGGGCGCAGCAATATTTATTTTTCGAGGAGCGTTTGCGCGGTCGCCAGCCGGTTGGAGATGACCGTGCGGAGCGCTGAGTCAGTCGTGGCGGCGAGCGCTTCATTGAGTGCCGCGACGGCGCCGGTTGGGTTGCCGAGTTTGATCCAGAGCGCGGCGAGGGTGTCGAGGTAGTAGGCGCGGCGTTGGGGTTGAAGCTCGAGCGCGCGCTGGCAGAGACGCACGGCCTCGGTGAGGTTGGTGTTCCATTCGTGGTAGGTCCACGCGAGGTTGTTGAGCGCGTCGGGGTCGTTGGGCAGGCGCGCGAATTGCGCGGCGGCGTCGGCCCACCGGCCCTGACGCAAATAGACGTTGCCGAGATGCAGCGGGGCGTCGGCCTGCCGGTAATGTTTTTCGGCGGCTTCCCACTGATCGCGTTGTTCGTGCCACAGGCCGAGATCAATCAGTTCGGCGCGAGAGGGTTTCCAGCCGCCGCGATTGGGCGGGCACACCAGCAAGGTCCAGTAGCCGCTGCGTTGCCACCACCGCAGGAAATCCTCTCTCGACCAACGATGTTTGGGTCGGGAGTCGGTGTGCACGATGACGTCGTCTTCGGCGCTCAGCACCACGAAATAGTGCGGTTGTTGACCGAAATAACCGAGCACAATCAGCGGCAAACCGGCGCGGGTTTTTTGTCGGAGATCGTTCCAATCGCCTCGATACTCGCGTGCCCAGAGTGGGTCGAGTTGGCGGGCGGCGGCAACGAGGTCGAGGGTGAGCACGCCGTTGATGTTGGAGAGGTAGATGTTGGTGGCCAGGCGTTCGGGGGTGACATCGCGCAGGCCGTAATATTGCGCGACCATCGCGAGCGCAGCGGGGCCGCAGTAGCCGGGTACCTGTGCGATGAACGGTACCTCAAGCGGGGCACTCGGCGACGGCGGTGGGGATGGCACATCCGTGGCCAGAACGAAAAGGAGGCAGCCGATCATCCAACTCGCCACCGGATTTCGCGGACGATGTTTGGACCGACGCCCTGTGCAATTTTTTGGATGATCAGGTCACTGTGCGGGCGCAATTCCTGAATGTAGGCGGGATGGTCCACTGCCACGGTAAGCCGCCCATCTCGCAAGGCAACCGGTCGGGCGAGTTTGGCGATGAACGAACCAACAAGTTGTTCCCAGCGGTCGAACACCTGGCCGCGTTGCAGTCGTTCGCGCAAACCCAGTCGCGCGACCAATTCGGGGATCACTTCGCCGACATGCCGACCGGCTCGCAGATTGTCCACTGTGTCGAGGTCGGCGTACGGTCGCAATTCCCGCAGCGCCAGTCGTCGGAGGGAAGGCGTCACGAGTTGGGAGCCGGTGAAGTTGAAGACGTGGGCTGGGTGGCGTTGTCGGTGGCGGTTGCGCCGTCATTACCGATGGCTTCCACCGGGCAACCTTCCATGGCTTCCTTACACCGCGCCTCTTCCTCGGGCGTCGTAGGTTGCTTGAAAACGTAGCTGTACCCGCCATGATCATTACGGGTGAAATTGTCGGGCGCCGTTTCGCGGCACAGATCGCAGTCAATGCATTGATCGTCCACGTAGTACTTGCCAGGCACGTTATCGGGGTACCGATTGGAGAAGACCGCCATGCGAGGCACTATACCCGACCCCATCGGCCACGCAAGCCAACGCGTTTGTCGCATGTCGGCGCCTGGTCAATTGGATAAACCGAAAATCATTGCTGGCGCATCGGGGGAGGGCAAAGGAGGAGTTTGGTCGCCGCGCATGACCGGCGTACCGCCTCACTTTGCTCGTAGGAGTAAATCACAGCCAGCGCGGGCAGTTTGCCACCGCTGTCGACTCTCCAGCAGACTCAAGCCGCCCGCGGAGGGGCGCCCCGGGTTTTGCCCGGCGGGCCCCGGGGGCGATCGGCAAACCAAGACGGACCCGCGGCGCCCACCGAGCGCGCCCGCCAAGCCCAGCGCGACCAGTGCCGCCGTGCCGGGCTCGGGAATCAACGCGGGGTCCCCGACCCAGAAGTGATAGGTCGTGGGCTCGGATTCCACTGTTGAGCCATCCGACTGGCGTGTACCCGAGGCCTTGACTGTCAATCCGTACAATCCCTCGGCGCTGAAGGCCCAGTTGAAATGCATGTGGCCGCCAACCAGGATTTGGTATTGGTCGGACGAATCAATTCCATCGCGCGTATTCATAAAGACCGTAGGGATTCCAAAGCCACCGGTCTGATACAGCGCGAAGTGACCGGGCCCGCTCAGTCCTGTTAGGGTCACGTTCAGCACGCCGGTGAACACTCCGCCCGGCACCTCGTGGGCCGAGGAGCCGAGGAACAAGACGTCAGGGATTTGCACCTGCGGCAGAATCCAAATTGGGTCACCCGGATTGCCCAAAAAGCTGAACGGCGGGTTGCTGGGCACCGTGTATTGAACGGATGGCGGCACGAGGAAAATCACGTCATCCGGTTCGTATTCCGTATCCGTTTCATCGTCATGCACGTGCAACTCCAAATGACCATCGTGATTCCCGATGCTTATCCCGTCCACGTGACCGTTGCTCAACACGGTCCAGGCACGAGCCGGCACGCTGATGGCCAGCAGCCATGCCATGAGTAGTCCGAATTTTGCCATTCGCATTTTTGTCCCTCCATTGCTGCGTGGATTTCTTGCCGGATGATCACCCAACCATCCGTTCGTCGGTCGCGCCACGCACCGCGACCCGCAAATGACCATGTTGCCCACCAAGACCGATGCGTCGGTCTCGATACGACAGCCTGGGCCACTGGCAGCGTGGCCGCGGGCGCAGCGGACTAGTCGCTATCCATTGCTGCCGCGGTCACACGCTGCCTAAACACCGTCGAATACGGATTCATATTTGCAACTTATTTGCAATTATAACAAGCACTGGAAACGTGTCAAATTCTGCGGGCAATCAACCCCGGATTAGCGCACTACTGGCCGCATCGAGACCATTATGCCGATGGGATATCTGATGGTCGTTGTCTGCCGCTCATAAGGAATGAGGAGTCTAGTCCGGTGGTCGCGCCGGGTTGTTTCCTGATTCGATTACACGTCGCAGGGTGTGGGCGTCCCATGTTTCGACGTGGGCGTCTGCGAAGAGGTAGTTGGCGCTCCCGCGATCCCGTTGCGGTGCCGCTGACACGTACCGATGCCGGTCGGGTTGGATGTCAGCGAGGACTTTGGACCACACGTTGGGATTGACCCAACCGCGGGAGTGGGTGTGATCGTTTTGGACGGAGAGGCCGAGATGATCGGCTCCTTCAAACAACACGATTGTGCGGGTCGGGTCGCGCAAGCGCCGCGCGTTCGTGTAACTCTCGAGCACTTCGCCGAAGGGACCGATGAGCGGGACGCTGATGTATTCGTTGAGCACGTAACTGCTGAGTTTCAGTGCCGTTCGCTCACGCGCTTTGGGATCAGCGGGGCAAACCCGCACGCGATCCACATTTCGCAGAAAGGGCCGCAGGGTGTAAATCCACGATTGTTCCTCCGGCGCACCGTGAGCCGTTCGCGGGAACTCGCCCTGATGGACATCCTGGTACATTAGAATTGCCAATCCCAATTGATGCAGATTGGACACACAGGCGGCGCGTTGGGCGGCAGCGCGCGCGCCGCGCAAGGCGGGCAGCAACAGCGCCAGCAGCAAGGCAACCAGGCCAATGGTGACCAACAACTCGATCAGGGTGAAACCAGACTTTGATTTTGCCATTTTGTTGCATTTATAAGCATCCGAAGCGCGGCGTCAACTTCGGGGTGCGCCCTCCTCTGTGCCGGTACCTCGCAGCTCACCAGCGGCGTCACCACGAGTGGCGGTGAACGGTCTAAATAGTATGGTCGGCCCGGCGGTCCGACCCTACCGGGGCGACGATGGTTAGGGCACGCCGATGACTTGGCGTTTGGGTATCAGCCCGATTTCGGCGGGGCCGGTCAGGATTTTTCAGCGCGGATTTTTGTCCACTGTTCGCTGACCAAGCGCCAGTTCACCACGTTCCACCACGCATCAATGTAATCGGCGCGTCGGTTTTGATATTTGAGGTAGTAGGCGTGTTCCCAAACATCGAGGCCCAGGATGGGACGACCGGTTTCGGCGACGATGCCTCGCATCAATGGGTTGTCCTGATTGGGAGTTGTGGTGATAGCCAGGGTGCCGTCATCCTTTACGATAAGCCAAGCCCAGCCGGAACCGAACACACGCAGCGCGGCCTCGCGGAAACGAGTCTGAAATTCGGCGCGGCTGCCGAACTGTTGCGCGAGGGCAGCTTCAAACTCCGGGCGGGGCGCGCTGCCGCCGGGGGTCATCCATTCCCAGAAGCGGTTGTGATTGTAGAACCCGCCGCCATGATTGCGCACGGCGGTGGCCACGTTGGCCGGCAACCGAGGAATTTCGGCGAGCAACGATTCAATCGTGCGGCCTTGCAGGGTGGGTTCTTTCTCCACCGCGGCATTGAGGTTTTTCGTGTAGCCGTCGTGGTGTCGGCCATGATGAATCTCCATCGTGCGGGCG
>JANWVU010000041.1 GCA_025056465.1 Verrucomicrobiia bacterium
CGATTTTTCAACACTCGCCAAACCATGGCGCTAGCCCGTCCTGAGAACGGTAATGAACGCTTCTTGCGGGATGTTCACCTTCCCGATTGCCTTCATCCGCTTTTTTCCCTCTTTTTGCTTCTCCCACAATTTTCGTTTCCGTGTAATGTCGCCGCCGTAGCATTTCGCCGTTACATTCTTGGCCAACGCGCGGACTGTTTCGCGTGCGATGATCCTGCTGCCAATCGCCGCTTGGATGGCCACTTGAAATAACTGTTGCGGGATGACCTCTTTGAGCTTCTGCGCTAGTGCTCTGCCTCGTGCCTCGGCTTTGCTGCGATGTACGATGCAGGAAAATGCGTCCACCGGCTCACCGTTCACCAGAATATCGAGCTTAACCAAATCGCCCTCCCGGTACCCACACGGTTCGTACTCCATCGAGCCATAGCCGCGCGTGATGCTTTTGATCTTGTCGTGGAAATCCACCAAAATCTCATTCAGCGGCAAATCAGCCGTCAGCATGACTCGCCGCGTATCCACTGAATCGGTTTTTGTGACCGTGCCCCGTTTTTCCATCACCAATCCCAGCATATCGCCAATGTTTTCGTTAGGGCAAATGATGTGAGCTCGCACGTACGGTTCCTCGATTGCCTCGATTTGCGAGGGATCCGGTAGGTACAAGGGATTGTCCACTTCAACCACACTGCCATCGGTTTTGAGCACGCGATAAATCACGCTCGGGTAGGTCGCGATGATGTTCATCCCCCACTGTCGGCGCAATCGTTCCATGACGATCTCCATGTGAAGCAATCCCAGAAAGCCGCACCGAAACCCGAACCCGAGTGCCGCCGAGCTTTCCGCCTGATACTCAAACGCCGCGTCGTTCAAGTGCAATTTCCCCAACGCCGCCTTCAACGCTTCATAATCCGCCGAGTCAATCGGATACAGCCCGCTGAACACCATCGGTCGCACTCGCTGAAACCCCGGCAGCGGAGCGCCCGCCGGTTTGCGAGCATCTGTCATTGTGTCGCCAATCCGTACCTCACCCGTCGTCTTGATATTGGCAATCACATACCCCACCTCGCCCACCCCCAATCGCTCCTGCCGTACCGGCTTGGGTGAAAACACGCCGACCTCTTTCACCTCATAACTCTGGCCGGTGCTCATCAGTTGCACCAGCATGCCCGGCACGATTTCCCCGTCAAACACCCGCACGTACGTCACCACACCCCGGTAGGTGTCGAACACCGAATCAAACACCAACGCACGCAAGGTCTCCTCGCTCGACCGGGGCGGCGGCACGCGCTCCAGAACCGCTTCCAAAATCTCGCGCACACCCACCCCCGTTTTTGCGCTCGCGTGCAGCACCGACTCGCCCGGCAACGCCAACATCTCCTCGATCTGTCGTCGCGTGTCCTCCACGTTGGCGCTGGGCAAATCAATTTTGTTGATCACCGGCACAATCACCAGCCCCTGTCTCATTGCCATCTGCACATTCGCCACGGTTTGCGCCTCCACGCCCTGCGCGGCATCCACCACCAACACTGCCCCCTCGCACGCGGCCAGACTGCGCGAAACCTCATACGCAAAATCCACGTGCCCGGGCGTATCAATGAGATTCAGTCGGTATTCCTCCCCCGACCGCGCCCGGTACCTCATCGTCACCGGATGCGCCTTGATCGTAATCCCGCGCTCCCGCTCCAGATCCATCGAATCGAGCACCTGCTCCCGCATCTCGCGCTTCTCCACTGTGCCGGTCAACTCTAGCAACCGGTCCGACAACGTCGTCTTGCCGTGATCAATGTGCGCAATGATGCAAAAATTCCGGATGTGTGCCGTGTCCATCAGGGGCGCACTCTATCAAGCTTTGCCGTCACCGCAAAGCGTTGCTTCCTTCACGCCCCACCGGCCATTGACCCGTTCCGTCCAATCCGCAAGGATGCTGCCATGATTCGTCCCCTGACGCCGCAAGAGCGCGGGCTGTCCCACTTGCGCGACGTGACCGACCGAATCTTCGCGCCTACCGGCCCACTTGCCAGTCACCCCGCTTGTGAGTATCGGGAACCCCAACACCGCATGGCCCTCGCGGTGGCCGACGCATTTGCTTCCGCTGAGCATCTCGCCGTCGAAGCGGGCACCGGTGTGGGTAAAAGCTTTGCCTATCTCGTGCCGGCAATCGTCCTGTCCCGGCAGGCCAACCAAGCGGTAATCATCTCCACGCACACCATCAACCTTCAGGAGCAGCTTCTCCGCAAAGACATCCCGTTTCTTCAGGCTCTCCTGCCGGACCACCCGTTCGAAGCCGTCGTTGTGAAAGGTCGCGCCAACTACCTCTGCCCACGACGTCTTGAGCGGGCGCTGCGCGACGCCACTTCCCTGTTCGCCGGCGACGAACTCGCCGAATTGCAACGCATCGCTCAATGGGCCCGTCACACCTCTGATGGCAGTCTCTCTGACTTACATCCCCTACCCTCTCCCCGTGTTTGGGACGAAGTGTGCTCCCTGCGAGGCGTTTGTGCCCCCAAACGATGCGAACAACACGGCGCGCGTTGTTTCTACCAACACGCACGCCGGCGATTGCACTCCGTCAATCTCATTATCATCAATCATGCCCTGCTTTTCTCCGAGCTGGCATTGCGCGCAACCGCTCGCGCCGACGACGCGAACGACCCCAGCGTTCTCATCCCTTTCGCCCGGTATCTGGTCTTGGACGAAGCACACACCATCGAACTGGTCGCCGCCAGACACCTCGGCTCGGAAATTACCCACGGCATGCTCCGCTGGTGGCTGCAGCGCCTGTGGAATCCCAAAACCCAACGCGGCCTGCTCGCCACCCTGCGCCAAGGCAAAATCGTCGCGACCGTGGCCGAGCTCACGCAACAAATTGACCTCTTCTTCGAATCAGCGCGGCGCGCGATCCTCAAGCTTGCCAAACCTGATGACGCAGACACATCGGACTCATCCGTCCAAGTGCGAATCCGGGAACCGAACTTCGTCCCCGACACGATTACCGATCCACTTCTCAGTTTGCTCCACCAACTGCACGAGTTGCGCCGCAAAACCGACGACGAAGACCTGCGTGAGGAGCTGACCGAATCCCACCGGCGTGGCCACGAACTGCGCCTCGCTCTCCAAACCTTTCTAACTCAATCCCTGCCGGATTGCGTTTATTATGCCGAAACTTCCCCGCGAAACATCGCGCTCTGCTCAAGCCCCACCGATCTAGGGCCATTGCTGCGTGAACTGCTGTTTGCGCCGCACTCCTCTGTCATCCTCACCAGCGCCACGCTCAGCGTTCAGCAACGGCTCGATTACTTCCTATGCCGCATCGGCCAACCCGAAATGCAATCCGTGGTGCTCGGTTCGCCGTTCGATTTTCCCCGCCAAATGAAAATTCTCATCCCGCGTGCCATGCCGCCGCCCGATGACGCCGAATACCTGCCCCAACTGGTTCACTGGCTCAAACATTTCATCGTCATGACTCGCGGCAAAGCCCTCGTCTTGTTCACCAGTTACCGGGCGCTTCAGCACTGCGCCACAGCCATGACCGGATTTTTCCGTCAACAACACTTGCAACTCCTCGTCCAAGGCCCGGAAGCCTCCTCCCGCGCGTTGCTAGACGAATTCCGCCGCGACACCGATAGCGTGTTGTTCGGCACCGACACCTTCTGGCAAGGTGTAGACGTGCCGGGTGAGGCGCTGCGCAACCTCATCATCACTCGCCTGCCGTTTTTCCCTCCCAACCAACCCTATCGGGAAGCGCAACAAGAACGCATCGCAGCTCGCGGCGGCGACCCTTTCCGAGAATACGCCTTGCCGGAAGCGATCCTAAAATTTCGCCAAGGTGTCGGTCGCTTGATCCGCTCGCGCTCTGACACCGGGATCGTTGTGATCCTCGACAGCCGAATCCTCACCAAACCGTACGGGACCGCATTTCTCCACTCCATCCCATCCTGCCCCGTCGAAATTCTCTAATTCCCATCCTCTCCCCATTCGCCCCACGCGTCCCCGCTTCTGGGTAACCGGGCGGTCTCATCGTAAATCGCGAACCGCACCTCGCGAAACGCCGATCGCTGAAACGTCTGTGTCCCGAAATTTTCGCTGCTACCCACGAGTTGTCGCTCGTCGATTTTTTCCAGCGCAATCGTGACACACCCCCCCGCGTGAAACCACGCCCGAACATCGTTCGCCTGTCGTCGCGCCCGCTCGGCTTTGTTCGTCGCAAACTCCAGGCGCAACACCCGATCCAATGGCACCTCCAATGTTGCAAACGCGGTCTGGAAAAACACCCGATCATCTCGAATCGCTCGCAATTCTCCCGAGACCTTGTCGTTGTTTGTCAATCGCATCAAATCTTCCCCTGCCGGTTGCTCAGGTACCGATGCATCCAACTGGCCATCCCAGTTCCGTACGACCAAATTCGAAATCCGCAACGGCCCTTGGCCTTGGCCCATGAACATCAACCACGTACCGCCCCCCGCAAACTCTGCAGGGTCGGTCCACTGGCGGACCACGTTGCCATCCGCGGTCACTACGATCGTGCGTCGGTCTTTGTCCACCAAAATCCCCAGCCGCATGCGCCCGCGTTGCATCAAGTTGTCCATCATCGCGCCCCCGCCCAACATATTCATCCCGCCTCGTACCCGACCGCGTTGCAATTGAAGCGAGTTGCCAGTCAGATGCAATACGTACGCATTCCCGTGAAAGTTCTCGGGATTGTCCCCGTACAAGGAAATCAGCAAAAACGGATGAACACGCCATTCCAGGTCAAATTCGATCCTGCATCGGTCACTCAACTTGACATCTCGCCCGATCACTCCACTTCCACCAGCCGGCAGCACAAACCCGCCGTCGGCATAACTCCACCCTCGCTCTGACTGCGAACGAAACCAGTCCGCCAAGCCGGTCGGCCCTTGATATAAAATCGAGCCGTCGCTTGCGCCTGGCATGATCATCTGAACCATCGTGCGTAAGATCGCCAAATCACTGCTGTAAGTGGTCTGCAAAACCAATTTTTCCCCGTCCAAATTGCGAATCACCCCGCGCAATTCGTCCCCGTTCGTCAACTGCACCACCGCTCCGGTCGCCACGCCGGCAGTCAAGTCCTCACCGGCAAATTTGATCTGCAACACGTTGCGCGGGTCGAACACCAACGGCCCGCGCGCCTCGGGATGTTCCCAGTGCATCTCACGTCCCGGCAATAAACGAAGCAACCGCCCGCTCAGGATGTCCCCATTACGAAACACCACGCGATCCCACTGTTGTGTGAGGGGCGCCGCGCCAGTCACATCTCTGTCCGGTGGGGGCACGACAATCACGCGCGGCATCGGCCGAACCCCATGCTCGGCCCGCTCTATTGGAAGTTTATTTTCTGCATCTACAATCCGCCCCAGCCACAACACCAGCCCCAAAACCGCGCACATCGCCCGCCATCGCCTGCCATAACGATTCATCAACTTCATCGCTCACCTCTCGTAGATTGGGAGTAGCCGATAGTTCAACGCCAACGTCAACAAGGTTGCCGCGGTCGAGAACATTTGTCCGTGGGTGCCGTCCCAACTTCCGTCCGGATTCTGTGCGGCGCCAAAATATTGAATCATTCGCTGATTCCACGCCCGCCACAAATCAAGGTCAGCATGAAACAACGCCTGCGCCGCGTAATAGTGAAAGTAAAACGGATATCCATGTTCCCGGTAGGGGTCTTGTGCCAGATACGCCAGCGCCGCCTGATACGTCGGTGAGTTTTTTTCGCGCGCTAACGCAAACACCAAAACCCCGATCGCCGACCGCACATTGTTCGGTCCGCGGCTGTCAGTGTAACCAATCCCTCCCTCCGGGGTGCGACACTGCGTGAAAAATTGCAGCCCCTTCCGAATTGCCTCGTCCGGCACCGCCAAACCCGCATTTCGTGCCGCCAACAACGCCACCAATTGCGCCCCCGTCACCGTCGTGTCCGCATCCGTGCTTTCCGGACTGTACCGCCATGCGCCGCGCGGATTGCGTGCTTGCGATTGCAAAATCAAATCCACCGCACGCCGCAACGCCAGCCCTAAACGCGGGTCCTCCACCGCCCCATACGCCTCCGCCAATGCCAACGTTGCGAACCCGTGGTTGTACATCGAGCCGCCGATATACCCGTTGGCCGGGTTCGTGTTCTGATAAATCAGTTCCAACCCCCGCCGAATCGCCGTGTTGTACGGGCCGCTATTCGGATCCTCACCCCGTGCCAACATCGCCACCACCGCCAACCCCACCACACCGGGTTGCAACGCGTACGGGTCGCGATCCAAACGGCCGCCCAACAACTGGCGCTGCAAAAAACTCAACCCGCGCACGTAAATCCGATCCACCTCATCCGGTACCACATCCTCCACTCGACCGAACAACTCCTGCGCGGTCACCCCACCGGCCACCATCCAAGCTCCACAGCACAACGCCCACAACCACCTCACGGCGCCACTTCCTCCACCGCTTCAAAATACCGCTCCAACACCTCGCGAAACTCCGCGGGATACCGGCTTACATCCCGTCCCGTCGCGCGCTCTACCGTGCGTGGATCACCGGTTGCTCCGCCCACTCGACCATCAACCGACCCTGCTGTTCCATCGAATCCGCTGGTGCCAGGGTTGCCCCCGCCCATCGCGCCGCCCCCGCCTCCCATCAGCATTTGCATCAACATGGCCAGCGAACCGCTACTGCTTTGACCTCCGCTCGCCTGCCGGCTGCTCGCGGTCAACAACTCAATCACTTCGGTCTGCGCCGCAATCGTCTCGATACCGGTCTCAGGTCGCGCCAGCAACTCCTCGGCATCTCGCATCGCTTCCACGACTCGACCCAACAACGCTAACAACTCCGGCGGATACGTCGGATCCAACAACTTCTCCACGTCATCCGCCAACGCACCTTGAATCTTCGCCAATCGCGCAGCGGACTCCTCATATTGCTTCCGGTTGTCCTTCATCTCATCCAAAAACCGCGTGTTGTCACGCAAGCCCTCCTCCACCAACCGCGCCCGCGTCAATTTCAACAACAACGCCAACATCTCCGGCGTCATCTCACTCCCGCCGCCACCTCCTCCGCCCCCACCTCCCGCACCGGCTGAAGGAGCCAGTTCCACTGCCCACTGCTCCAAACGCCGCGCCCACTGGTTTGCTTCCTCAATCGCTTGACCGCCAACATTCGCCTCGATTCGCTGCGACAGCTTCTCCAACTCCTCCACCACCCGCGTCTGCATCATCGCCTCGTGCACCCCACCGGCACGCGCATCTCGCGTGCGTTGCGCAAACCCGCCCAGATCATCCCGCAGATACCGCACGGCTTTTTGATTGCGTCGCTGTGCCTCCGCCAACCGATCCATCCGCAGTTTCAATCCCGGTGCCAGTTGTTCAGGCCGCAACCCAATCGTCTCCGGCATCAATCGCGTCAGCTCACCCGCCACACTGAACTCTTGCTGCGCCGCCGCGCGCAACCGCGCCACGAAATTACCGGCTGTCAGTTGATCCTGCGCACGATTCAATCCCTGCAACGCCTCCATCATCTCCGCCAACGCCGCCCGCTGGGCCGACATCGCTTGCTCCATCAACTCCTCGCGCTCTTGCCGCTCCTCCGCCTCGCCCGCCTGTCGTAACGCCTCCGACGCACCCCGCATAGTGTGCTGCCCCAGTCGCGCCAATCGTTGCGCCAGCTCCGACCATTGCCGCAACACATCCTCGGCCACCAACGGATTGCGCAACGCCTCCTGCAGCAACTCCCGCGTCCGGTCCGCCAACTCCAACATCCGCGCCGCATTTTCCTCCTGCGCCCGCTGCGCCGCCGCCAACTCCCCACTCGCACCAGCCTCTTCCAACCGCTCCCGCAACTCGCGGTTTTGCTCAAGCAACGCCTCCTGCAACCGCGCAATCTCCTCCAGTTTCTCCAAAAGCTGCTCCATCTCGCGTTGCATCCAGCGCGCATGTTCCAACCGATCCACAATCAGAATCCGATACACCGGTGAGGCGGATGTCTCTCGTCCCGGCTTAAAATCCACCGCGTGCGCCTGCAACACCACCAACTGCGGTCCCAAACCCAACGCGCGCGGTGCAAACCGCCCCGCGCTTACTAGCTCGCGTTGCTGTGGCCCACCCGTACCGGCACGCACCGTGCCGTTGGTCGGCACCACTCCCAATTTCTCATCCCCGGCCGCATACCATTTCCACTCGATCTCTTTGACCCCGTGATCGTCGCGTGCCACCACCTCGAAGTTCAACACCTCATCCTCCAAAATCGCCACGCCATCTCGCAGCCCGCGAAAATCGACTGTCGGCGCGTTGTCCGGCTGCGGCACCAACTCCACCGTCAACAACTCGCGAGCCCGCAACCCAAACTCATCGCTCCATGTCACCTCCCACCGCCGCGGTTCCGTCACCGGCCCCCAACGCCAGCCAAACCGATCCCGCTCATGCCACAACGCCTCGTTTCCACTCTCCACGGTGGTCACCGCTCGGTTCAACCGGGCCAACACATCCACCATGCTACCCTCCAACACGCGAAGTTTCGCACTGCGCATATCCTGCGTAACCGGCGAGGCCCCTATGTAAGCCGGCCACTCCACCACCGCCAACAACTCCGCCAACTCGGGCCGATGCATCGGCACGATCGTCACTTCCCCACGCGTGTCCCCGACTTCAATTCGCATCAGACCACTTCGCGTAGCCCCAGGCCACTCCAGCCGAAACACACCAGATGCATCCGCTGTCACTCGCGTTGGTCGCCGACCCTCCCAACTCACCTGTGCGTGTTTCGGTCGCCAATACGATTCCTCGCTCAATCGAAACGTCACCGAGAACGACTCACCAAACGCCACCACCTGTCGCGCCGGCAACTCAGCCAACCGGGTCAGCGTGAAACGCTCGATCGGTGCCAACGGCCACACCAAACGCTGCCACACATTCCGCGCCGCGGCCGGTAGCCACAAACTCAACCCCACCGCAACCAACGCCATCGCGCCCACCACGACCGCCAACCGTCGCACCCCGCCCGATGGCACCGCCCGACGAAACTCCATCCCGCTCGCCTCACTGGCCACCTGTTCCATCGCTGCCCAACACAACTCCGCCGAGACATTCGGCGGTCGGCTTACCGGATCCGCCAACTCAATCACGCCTTGCAACCGGTCGCCCAAACGCGGAAAAGCACGTTGCACCAAAATCGCCAACTGCCGCGCATCTCGTCGTGCCCACGTGCGCCGACGCAGCCACCACAACCCCAGCAAAACCCCACCGCCAACCACCGCCCAACCTAACATCAACCGCAACCATCCCGGCGCCTCCCAAAACCGATCGCACAAAAACAACGTCAGGTACGACAACACCACCAGCCCCACGATCCCCAAGACGACGGTGCATGTCTCGACCCACCACAACGACCGTCGCACCGCACGCAACTGCTCGCGCAACGATGCAGGAAGTTGTTGTTCGAACCGCTCCGAGCCCATCATCATCCTCACCCTACACTAAACCCAACCATTTGCGCCCCACCCAATACACTGCCAGCAAGCCCACCAAAATTCCGGCCCAAAGCGGATGACACCACAACCGCACCCGACGCTCCACCGCGTCGCGCTCGGGCAAACTTTGAATCTGTCTCACAAACTCGCTCAACTCCTCGACCCCACCGGCCCGCCCCCCTGTGATGCTCGCGATTTCCCGAATCACGTCCGGTCGCGCCGGATGCCCCACCCGCTCCCGTGGCATCCCGCGTACATCCAACTCGGTCTCTACCGACCGTCCTGTCGCCTCAGCCTCTACCCGCAACCGGTAGGTCCCCACGCTCTCTGGGATGAATTGCCCCCGAAATACTCCCCAGCCACCCGGCACCGCGCTCAACTCCATCCGCTCTGTCGTCCCGCCCGGCCCACGCACCTCCGCAAGCACCCGCCCACTCGTCAACGGCAGCCCGCCGGTATCCAGCACCGTCGCATGCAACGTCACCGTCTCCCCACGCTGCGGCGCGTCGGGGTTGTAAAACAACCGAATCCCCGCCGTGTGCGCGAGGTGTCGCTGGTACGACATCCATCGCACCACTTGTCCCCAGAACCGGTAGTGATACACATCCTCCACGCCTCGCCGCCAACGCCACGCACCATCCGTGCCCATGAACAGCACCTTCCCGTTGCCCGCCAATCGCGCTACCAACAACGGCATCCGCCCCCACTCGTTACGACGCGATTCATGCACCGCCAACACATCTGTGCCGGGTCGCGCTTTTTGCACCGACGCACACCAGTAAAATCCCGGCAACTTCCGCCACACCTGTGCGTTGTCCGCCGCTGTGCTCGCCAACATCGTCAGCAAATGATCTTGCCCGCGCGCTGTCAGCACAAGTTGCGAGGGGGTTGGCGAACGCAAACCGCGCGGTTCCGACGCGTCCAACTCGACCGGAATCAGCGGACCCAACTCCGTATCGCGCAAAGTCATGATCCGCCCCCGCGGCCCCGGCAAAAAAACCAGGCCGCTGCCCTGTTGCTCCACCAACCCGCGCAACTCCGCGCACTGCTCCGCCGTCAACTCCCCATCGCCCACACCCACATCACCCACAAACACCACATCAAAAGTCGAGAGCTCATCGCGACTCGCCGGAAAACCCGGCAGGTAGTCCTTGCCCGCACCCGGCGACATCCCTGGATGCCATAGCACCGTTCGCACCTCCACGCCCGGATCGCGTTGCAACGCGTTGCGCAAATACCGGTATTCCCAGCGCGGCACGGACTCCAACACCAACACCCGCAACTTCTCTTGGCGCACCGATACGGAGACCGTTTGTTCGTTGTTGTCGTCATGTGTCTCCCCCGAAATCACCGGCACGCTCACCTGCAACGTAACACTCCCCTCACGCATCGGCGTCCACACCAACGTCTCCTGACGTTGCCCAAGAGCCGCAATCGTCACCGGTTTCTCCACCGTCGATCCCCGACCATCACGCAACCGCAACGTCGTCGTCACCTCCTGCGCCATCCAGTTGCGCAACGTCGCCGCCACCACCACCTGCTCCCCCACCAACGCGTACGTTGGCGCCGCGACCCGCTCCACCACCACATCCGGCAGGTATTCCTCCCGGCCCACCGTCACGCCGAACACCGGCACACCCGCCGCCTGCAACCGCGTCGCGCCCACCACCGGCGGCCGACCCATGTTCCAATCCCCATCGCTCAACAACACCACCGCGCGCAATGCCCGATGCCGCACTAACGCACCCTCCAACGCTGCACTCAAATCCGTCCCCTGCTCCACCGCCGCGTCATCCCCTGCCGGTTTATCAAACTCCTCCACCACGATCTGATACCGATTCGTCAACTCCCGCCACGGCGCTTCCGCCACCGTTTGCCGTGCCCAATCCCACCGGCTTACCAACTGCCCCGCCGCATCGGTTATGTCGCGCGTGGCCATGCTACCGGAAGCGTCCACCAGCACCGCCACCGTCGGCATCGTTGTCTGTCCCACCCGTTCAATGCGTTCCGGTCGACCCAACGTCAACAACGCCAACCCCACAACCCCCAGCCGAAACAATTCCAACAACCCTACACTCCGACGGCGCCCGTACCGATTCCACTGTCGCCAACCCAACCACGCTGCCACGCACCACACCGCCACCATCAACACCACCGCACTGCCGCTAACCTGCCACGACCACCCGCTCACGCCGTCACACCCTCCGCAACCCTACCGGCGGACGTCGCCGCCCCTCGCTCCATGAACGCCCGCCAACCGCCCATCGTCAAAACTGACTCCACCAACAACAAACCCACCAGCGCCAACCAAAACCACCACCACACCTCGCTCACCGCCCCGCTGTCCGCCTCCACCGCCTCATCAAACCACCACACCCGTGCCGGCTCAAACACCGCCCGCAATTCCGACTCCGCCAACGCCCCCGGCTCGTCTTCCGATGCCGGCCGATTCAACGCCACCAACCGACCACTCACCCGATACACACAGGCACGCATCGGAACACCATTCACCGCAGTGCCGTCAGCCACCGACACCCAAGACTCTTCCGCTCCAATGCCGGTCACCTCCCCCACCGTCGCCCGCTGAACGCCGCCCAACCGCTGCGCCCCGCGCACTGCCAACCGCTGCACCACCGGCACCAACACCGGTCCCTCACCCAAATTTGACCACGCACGCACCGGCAATGTCGCGCACTCGTACCAACCCGGTAGCCCGCCCACCAACCGCCGCTGCCACAACGGCGCCCCGTCACTCATCGTCGCCAACGTCGCGCCCTCATCCGTCAAATCCACCCGCTGCCGCACCTCCAACTCGTCCACGGCCAGCGGCACACCGTCCCGCCCATCGGCTAACACATCGTCCCCGCGATTCCACCACGTCACCGTCCACTCCCCTGCCCTGCCCTGCCCGGCCGGCCAACGCAACACGAACCCACCGGCTTTCACAAAATCCTCCAGCGCGCGCGGCGCTGGCTCTGCGCTGTGCCACTGCACCAACGCTGCCTCGCTCAACAACGTCGCCGTCACCTCATGCGGTGTCACCACGCGCGCGCTTCGATTCAACAACGGTGACGGCGCCGCAGCCAACTGCAGCACACGCGCGACCGCCCCACCGGGCTCATCACTGACCACCACCGACCGCACTGGCACCAATGCCGGGTACGCAAAGTAGCTCACGTTGTCCGCAATATTCCCATCCGCCGGTAATTCTACCCAACCCCAACCCGCTCCGTCCTGACCTGACGGCAACGCAACGTGCTGTTGCCAACGCAACCGACCACCGCGATACGAGACGGTCCACACCGACCGCGCCCCATCCAACACCAACGCTACCGGCACCGTCCCCGCCGTCGGTGGCGGCTCCGACGGCCCATCCAACTCGCACGTCAGCAGCAACTCGCTGCCCTGGCGCAACACCTCCACCACGCGAATCGCCAAATTCGGGCCACCGGCTTCCCGCAACGCCAACACCCGAATCCGCACCTCCTGCGGCATCGTCGCCAATCGGGCCCGCAACCGCTCCCACCGAGCATCGGTCGCCCGCCAATCGCTCGCCTGCAAATCTGACGCAATCCAAATTTCCGCCCTCCCACTGCCGGTCGCCTGCACATGGTCGAGCGCCGCCTCGCACACTGCTGGCCAATCCGTCGCGGCATCACTCAAACCCGTCGCGCTCAGCTTCGAAAGGTCCACTCCCCCAAGCAACTCCTGCGTTTCGCGCGTGGCCGTGTTGACCAGCGTGACCTGTGCGGCACCACCCAACGCGCGCAACGCCTCTTTAAATCGCGCCAAGGCCACTTGTCGTTTCGATTGAACGCTACTCGGAGCTTGCCCCTCCATGCTCGGCGAACGGTCCACCAACAAGACGATGCTGTCCGGTGGCCCGCGCAACATCCCGCCCAACCACCCACCCACCAACGGTCGCGCCATCGCCAACATCATCATCGCAATTGCCCCCGCGCGACACGCCAGCACCAGCCAATGCCGAATCCGCGCCGACCGTTGCGCTTGACGCGATGCCGACAACAGAAATGACATCGCCGCCCAATCGAGTGACCGGTACCGCAACCGATTCAACAAATGAATCAACACCGGCACCACCACCAACGCCAAGCCCCACAACATCCATGGTTGCAGAAACACCATGGTCAGCGCCGCATCCGAGCCAAGAGAAAGTCTGCCAACACCTGCTCAACTTCGCGGTCCAGCGTCACCAACCGGTAGTCCACTCGATTCTCCCGGCACCCGTCTCGTAGCCGATCCAAATACTGTTGCAACGCCCGCTGATATTGTTCGCGAATCAAGCTCGGCTCCACCAACACCGTGCAGCCATCCTCCAAATCCACAAACCGCGTGGGACGATCAAACCGAAACTCCACCTCCGTCGGATCCAACAAATGAAACACCGCCACGTCATGCTTCCGAAACCGCAAATGCTGGAAACACTTCAGCACCTCCTCCGGATCGGCAAACAAATCCGAAAACACCAACACCATCGCCCGCCGCCGAATCCGCTCCGCAATTTGATGCAACCCGGCCACCAAGCCGGTGGTTCCCGACGGCGTCGTCTCCGCCAGCACGCGATAGATGTTCTGTAAATGCGACGCGTTCCGCCGCGGTGGAATGTCCCGAATCAATTCCGCCGAACAGCACGCCAACCCCACCGCGTCGCCCTGATGCATCGCCAAATACGCCAACGCCGCCGCCAGTTTCCGCGCATACGCAAACTTCGTCCCATGCGCCGCGTGGTAATTCATCGAGCCGCTGGCATCCAACACCAGATAACACCGCAAATTGGTGTCCGCCTCGAACTCCTTCATGTAGAAGCGGTCGGTGCGCGCGTACACCCGCCAGTCCAAATGCCGCACATCATCCCCCGGCACGTACTTGCGGTACTCCGCAAACTCCACACTCGACCCGCGATGCGGACTTTGATGCCGGCCCGACACCGTTCCTTCCATCGGACCGCGGGCTTCCAAAGACAAACTCAGCAACCGGCTCAGTACGCGCGGATCCAGAAACTCCTTGGTGTCCACCGACGCCACGCGTTCACTGTCCTCCCACCTCAGCCACCAACCGTTTCAAAATCTCCCGACTCGTCACGCCTTCCGACTCCGCATGGAAATTCGTGATAATCCGATGATACAACACCGGCTCTGCCACCGCCGCCACGTCCTCCGTCCGCACCAGGTAACTCCCGTACAACGCCGCCCGCGCTTTCGCCCCCAAAATCAAACACTGCGTCGCCCGTGGCCCGGCACCCCAACTTACCCAACTCTTGATCCAATCCGGTGCTTTCGGTTCCGGCGGCCGCGTCGCGCGCGTCAACCGCACCGCATACTCGTACACGTGGTCGGGCACCGGCACCCGGCGGATCAATTCCTGAAACGCAATCACCTGATCCCCATGAATCAACTTTTCCAATGTCGGCGTGCTCCCACCGGTGGTCTCCCGCGCAATCCGCAACTCCTCCGCCTCGCTCGGATAATCCACATGAATCAAAAACATGAACCGGTCGAGCTGCGCCTCAGGCAACGGATAGGTTCCTTCCTGCTCAATTGGATTTTGCGTCGCCAACACAAAAAACGGCGGCGGCAACTCGTATGTGTGCCCCGCGGCCGTCACGCGATGTTCTTGCATCGCTTCCAACAACGCCGCTTGCGTCTTCGGCGGTGCCCGATTGATCTCATCCGCCAACACGATGTTCGCAAACACGGGCCCTTTCACAAACTCAAACGCCCGCCGACCGGGCTGTGCTGTCTCTTGCAAAATCTCCGTGCCGGTAATGTCCGCCGGCATCAGGTCGGGTGTGAATTGAATTCGGCTAAACTTCAAATCCATCGTCTGCGCCACCGACCGTACCAATAACGTCTTCGCCAAACCCGGTACCCCCATCAACAACGCATGCCCTCGCGCAAACAAACAAATCACCAACTGCTCGATCACCTTCTCCTGCCCGATGATAACCCTGCCCAATTCCTGCCGCAGCCGCTGATAAAACTCTCGCAGCTCCGCAATCGCCGCTACGTCGTCAGTCGTCTTGCCTGCCGCTTGCTCTGGCATATCCGTATCTCCTTCTCCGAACTCTATTGCGTTAGACCGCTCGGAATGTTCGGCGCTCAAACCCCAATGTCCAGCGAATTGTCGGTACGCACTCGTTCTTTGCTGCATTGACGGCTAACGGAACCGATCCACCAACACTCCCCGTCCGCCGCGAACGTGCTACACTGCCGCCGTGCGCCTCGGCCTGCTCCAACTCGACATCGCTTGGGAAAACCCACCGGCCAACCTCGAACGCATCCGCTCGTTGGTTGGTGGACAACCTGCGCTCGACCTGCTGGTGCTACCGGAAATGTTTGCTACCGGCTTCAGTTTCAACCGCACCCTCACTGCCGGCACCGCCGACCTAACCCATCAGCTCGCCCGTGAACTCCACTGCTATGTGCTCGGCGGCGGCGTCAGCGCCGACGCGCAATTCAATCAAGCCGTACTGGCGGACCCCACCGGCCGTGAGCTACTGCGCTACACCAAACAATTCCCTTTCCGACCCGGCAACGAACCCTACCGGTCCGGCGCCGGCCCCGTCATCATCGAGTTTGCCGGCATCCAACTCTCCCCACTGATCTGCTACGATTTGCGGTTCCCCGAGGCGTTCGGCCCACCCGTCGCCGAGCTATACATCGTCATTGCGAATTGGCCCGCCGAACGCGCGCTGCACTGGAACGCGTTGCTGCGAGCGCGTGCCATCGAAAACCAAGCGTGCGTCGTCGGGGTCAACCGCTGCGGGCGCGACCCGCATCACGAATACATCGGCGAATCACAAGTCATCGGCCCGACCGGCGATTTGATGGCGCATGCCGGCCGCACGGAACAGCTCGTGACGGTCGAAATTCAACCCGAAATTATCCGCGAGTACCGACGCCAGTTTCCCACGCTTGCGGACGCGCGGCGTTTCCGCGCAGCGTCTTAGTT
>JANWVU010000042.1 GCA_025056465.1 Verrucomicrobiia bacterium
CTCACGAAACTCGTCGTTGCCCATAATGGACAACGACCCCAGCGACAATCCGTGCCATCCGTACTCCAAATACGCCAACTTGCTTCGTCCCGTCGCTGCCCGCGCAAACTTCAGTGCCGCCTCAACTGCTTCCGTACCGGAGTTTGTAAAAAACACCGCATTCAGATGCGGCGGACATCGTTTCACCAACGCCTCGGCCAACAAGCCGCTCAGGAACGAACAATCCATCTGCACCATGTTCGGCAAATCCAAATCCAACACGTCGCGGATGACCTGTGCCACCAACGGATGATTCCGTCCGATGCCGAACACCCCAAACCCGCTCAACATGTCGAGATACCGGTTGCCCTGCTGATCCCACAGATACTGTCCTTTTGCGCGGGCATACACCTTGTCGAATCCAATCGTTCGCAACACCTTCACGAACGTCGGATTCAGGTACCGGTCGTGCAACTCGTAATTTTCTCCCAAACGCTCCGCCACCAATCGTTTGATATCGAACGTGCTCATCGTCAGATTGAGCGCGAGCTTGGCACGTCACCCTCTACTTGGCAAGCCGTCCCGCATCGTGTGAACGTCACCATGTTGCGGAGTTGCCCCACCACTTAAAGCTTGCCCCAGCGGCGCGACAGATTAGTTTGTAGGTAGCCCCGTTGATGCGACGAGGTGCGCCTCAAACCAATGTGGTGCCTCGCCGGGAAAGGGTTCAATGAAGCATACGAATTGCAGCGGGGCTGTAATTGGTTTTTTCGAG
The DNA here is from genome assembly GCA_025056465.1 of Verrucomicrobiia bacterium. Lineage (GTDB taxonomy): Bacteria > Verrucomicrobiota > Verrucomicrobiia > Palsa-1439 > Palsa-1439 > JANWVU01. Next base: position 755 of record JANWVU010000042.1, read on the forward strand.
GTTTGTGTCGAGATTCTATCGCGTCTCGCTAGCCTTGTATTTCTAAGTTTCTCACTCTTCACATCACCGAGGACGTCAGCAGACCACCCAGCTCTAACCGTTCTCCCCGAGGTTGTGGTTCTCGGCAACGCTGTTATCACAACTGATTGTTATGCCGTGTACTCCGATGTTGGCGCCGTTGCGCGCAACGGCGTCATCCCCCTGGCCAGCAAGTATTATCACAATCTTGTCGTGCTTCCCGACGGCAGTGTCACCGCGTGGGGCTACAACAATTGGGGGCAAACCGATGTGCCGGCCGCCGCCACCAACGTGGTCGCTGTTTCTGCTGGCGCGTCTCACAGTCTGGCCTTGCGCGCCGATGGCACGATTGTCGGGTGGGGACAGAATTACTATGGACAGGCCACGCCTCCGGCCTCAGCCACCAACGTTATCGCCATCGCGGTCGGTTACGCCTACAGCCTCGCCCTGCGCGCGGACGGCACGCTGGTTGCCTGGGGATGGAACTTTGGCGGCGCCACTACCGTTCAGCCGGAAGCGACAAACGTCGTTGCCATCGCCGCCGGTGATGGTCACGGCCTGGCGTTACGCGCCGACGGCACGGTAGTTGGCTGGGGGTTGAACAATGCCGGCCAGGCCACCGTGCCGGCGGAAGCCACCAATGTGGTCGCTATCGCCGCCGGCGTGGAGCACAGCATGGCCTTGCGACGCGACGGAAAAGTCATTGTCTGGGGCGGCACCATGCAGACGCCCCCGGAAGTCGCCAACATCGTGGCGATCGCGGGCGGTCATGGCTTCTGCATGGCATTGAGTGCCGACGGCCGATTATTCTCTTGGGGAACTAACGATCCCGGTTCCCCCTCGCAGCCCACCGACTACATCGCCATCGCGGCCGGCAAACAACACGCGGTGGCGCTTCGAAAAGATGGCACCATCGTCGCCTGGGGTCTCAATTTCTACGGGCCACTCGCACCCCCTGACGGCCTCGTCGGCAACACTCGCGGCCGCATCGTCCGCCGCAGCGCCTATCATCCCGGTATCCTCGGCGCGCACAGGATTTACTACACGGTTGCCGGCGCGTTCGGTGGTGCTGCCACCGCCACGCGCACGGTGGTTGTCCGAGACACCACGCCCCCCACGATCACCCTCAACGGCGACAACCCGACGATCATTGCCTCGACCAACGATTATGTCGAGGCCGGCGCCACCGCCCATGATCTCTGCGCCGGCGTTGCCGAAATCGCCGGTGGTTTCTACCACAACCTTGCGCTCAAGTCCGATGGCACCGTCGTCGCCTGGGGACGCAACGACCAAGGCCAATTGAACATACCGGCCGACGCTTCCAACACCGTCGCCATTTCCGCCGGCGGCCCCTACAGCGCCTCGTTGCAAGCTGACGGGCGCGTGCTGATCAACGGCTACGCCGGACCTATGTTTGGCGACCCGACCCCGCCGGCCGACGCCACCAACCTCGTCGCCATCGCCGCCGGCGGCGCGCATTTTCTAGGGCTGACAGCGACCGGCGAGGTACGGGCTTGGGGCTACAACGGGCTCGGTCAATGCAACGTGCCCGCCGACGCCGGTAACGCCATCGCGGCGGCGGCCGGCAACAGTTTCAGCATGGCGTTGCGCGCCGACGGCACCGTCATCGCCTGGGGCGACAACGGCGCCGGGCAGGCCACCGTGCCGGCCGCGGCCACCGACATCATGGACATTGCCGCCGGCGAGGCCGTGGCGCTGGCGTTGCGGGCCGACGGCACCGTCATCGGTTGGGGCGACAACAGCTCCCAACAACTCAACTTCCCGTCCGGTCTCAGCAACGTCGTGGCCATCGCCGCCGGCGCCCGGCAAGGGCTGGCGTTGCGCGCCGACGGCAGCGTCGTTGGCTGGGGTAGCATGGCCAGCCTCAACACCATCCCCAGCAACGTCACCAACGCTGTGGCCATCGCCTGCGGCTACTTCCACAACCTCGCGCTGCTGTCCAACGGCCAAGTCGTCGTCTGGGGCGCCAACGACTACGGGCAGGCGAATGTGCCCGCCGGCCTGAGCGACGCGATCACCAACATCACCATTAGCGGCTCGCTGACCGGCGCGACCAACCTCATCACCTACACCGCCGTGGACGCCGCCGGCAACACCGGCAGAGTGCAGCGCGTGGTCATCGTCACCTCGGTACCGCCACCCCATTCGTTCACGATTCTTAAACAAAATGCCAAAGTGAACTTTGCCAGGCCGCTGGCCGACACCGCAAGCGTTAGCGGCGTCATTGGGTTGGCGGGAGATTTTGCTCCCACCGGTAAAGTGGTCGCGGTAAACATCGGCGGTGTGGCATTGGAATTCACCTTGGACGCCAAAGGCAAAGCGCGACTGGCGGGCGGCACTAGTTTCACGATGAAGAAGAGCAAGACGGCCGGTTGGTCAGTCATCATCAAGCTTGGTAAGGGGAGTTACTCTGCGTCGTGGACGGATGACGGACTCACGAACGAAACGGTAAGCAATAAAACGGTCATCCTTCCCGTTACGGTCACCGTGGCGGGACAAACTTTCAATGCGAGCAAACAGCTCCTGTATCGTGCGACCGCCAACAAAGGAGGCTCTGCCAGGTGACGTGAAAGTGTTGGTCGCGATGCTTCTTAGGTGAATCCTCTCCCTAACCGCGCTCTTCAAGAATAGAGGTCTCGACGTCATCCGATTGGCGAAGCAAACGCAGCGACTGATGCGGAGTGAGCGAAAAGAACACGGATATGACCATAAGCCCGGTCAAAGCTCGTCATGGGGGTTTTTCGGAGTGCAGCTTCGGTCTTCGAGTGCGCACTTGGGTGATCGCCCACTCCGCATGCTCGCGCACCAGCGGGTCGGGGTCATGCAATGCACGTTCCAAAGCCGGGAGCGCAGCGCTGTCTCCACAGTTGCCCAATACGATGCACACGTTGCGCAGAAATGGGCCGCGTTTGAGCCGGAAAATCGGTGTGTGCTGGAAAAACTCGCGGAACTGCCGGTCATCCCAGGTCAACATCTCCGTCAATGCCGGTAGGGCACGTGGCCGGAATTCTGCCGCCGCCGCATGCTGCGCAAACCGATTCCACGGACACACCTCCAAACAGTCGTCACAACCAAACAACCGGTCGCCAATCGCGATGCGCCACTCCTCAGGAATACGTCCCCGCCATTCAATCGTCCAGAAACTGATACACCGCCGCGCATCCAGTTGAAACGGCGCCACAATTGCTCCGGTCGGACAGGCCTCCAAACAACGGGTGCACCGACCACACAGGTTCCGGGCCGGTGGGTCAGCCGGTAGGTCCAACGTGGTAAGCACCGCGCCCAACACCAACCAGTTGCCATACCGACGGCTGATCAGGTTGGTGTGTTTGCCGATGAATCCCACCCCGGCCCGCTCCGCAAAATCGCGTTCCAACACCGGCCCCGTGTCCACGTACCAACGCGCTTCCGCACCCCACGCGCAAATCCGCGCCGCCAACGTGGCCAATCGGGGGGCCAACACATCATGATAATCGAGTTGGCCCTGCGCGTACCGAGCCACGCGACCGGGACCTACCGGATCACCACTGTAATAATTCATTCCCACAACCACGACCGACCGCGCACCCGGCAGCACGCGTTGTGGATCCACCCGCTCGGCTTGCCGACGTTCCATGTAGGCCAAACCGGCATGGAACCCTTGCGCCAACCACTGTGTGAACCACGCCGCATGTTGCGGTGACCGGGCCGACGTGATGCCGACCACATCGAATCCCAACTGCAGTGCGAGAGTTTTAATTTCCGCGGCGCGGTCGTTCGCCAATGGCGGGGACTGCGCTTGCGGCACCGTGTTGTCTGCCATCAGGCGCTTGCCGAATCGGGCCGCGCGCTGGCCGCTTCACGGGATGCCGCCCGCGAATAACCGTATTCTTTCAATTTGTTGCGCAGCGTGCGCACGCTGATGTCCAAGATGCGCGCCGCATGGGTTCGGTTGTCGTTACACCGACGCAACGCCGCCAAAATGTGATCGCGTTCCAGTTCGCTCAAAGTGGGGAAGCGGTCGGAGTCACCAGACGAGGGTGTCGAAGCGGTCGGAGGCACGGGTGAGGCCCCGGCCATCGCCGAACCCACAGCCAACGGCGAAGGAGGCCGGTGGGGTGATTCTACCGGGCGCAAGGCTCCCAAGTGCACCGGCTCAATCACACCGTTGCTGCCGCACAGGATGACGGCGCGTTCGATCGCATTCTGCAATTCGCGCACGTTCCCGGGCCATGCGTATTGCTGCATCAGCGCCAGCGCCGCCGGTGAAATTTCACGGGCACCGGTCCCATGTTTGCGGGCAAAAATTTTCAGGAAATGTTCCGCCAAAAGCGGGATGTCCTCCCGCCGCTCACGTAACGGAGGGACATGCACGGGCATGACGTTCAGCCGATAGTACAGGTCCGCGCGAAACTCTCCCCGCGCGACCGCGTCTTCAAGGTGCCGGTTGGTGGTCGCGATGACCCGCACATCCACCTTGATCGTGCGGTGGCCGCCCACTCGCTCAAACTCGCGTTCTTGGAGTACCCGCAGCAGCTTTGCCTGTAGATTCAGCGGAATTTCACTGATTTCATCGAGCAGCAAGGTTCCACCGTGGGCTAACTCGAAGCGTCCCTCACGCTTGGTCAACGCCCCCGTAAAGGCGCCTTTCTCGTGGCCGAAAAATTCGCTTTCCACCAAGGTTTCCGGTATCGCGGCGCAGTTGACGCGGATAAAGGGTGCGTTGGCGCGCGGGCTCTGGTTGTAGATCGCGCGCGCGATTAGCTCCTTACCGGTACCGCTCTCGCCTTGAATTAACACGGTGGCATCCGTGCGCGCCACTTTGGCGATGAAATCGCGCAGTTGCTGCATCGGCGCAGAATTTCCGATCAACTCCCCCGAAACCTCCCGATCGTATTCATGCGAGAGAACACGATTGACCTGTACCAATCGGCTGAAGGTCTCCGCTTTCTGAATGGCCACTTCGATTTGATCCAGCGACAACGGCTTGACCAAATAATCCAGCGCACCCAATCGCATGCATTCCACCGCCGATTCCACAGAAGCATGGCCCGTCATGATGATGACCATCGGGCGGTCGGGTCGCGTTTGCAGTTCGGTCAACAACTCTTGCATGCGCCCATCCGGTAGCATTTGGTCGGCAAGAATGAGATCGTATCCGTTTTGCGCCAACAAATCGCGCGCCTCCGCTAGCGTGCCAACCGGACGCACGTTGTAGCGCCAACCACGCAACGCTTCCTCTAAAAATCGCCGCAACGCCTTGTCGTCCTCGATCAACAGAATGCGGTCAAAAGCCATAACGAACCCTTTCGTTCAAAGAGTGCCCATCCGACGGTACAACTCAGCCACAAAATGCGGTTGCGCCCCAGGAGACGTCGTGGCCGCAGGCACCCCCGCACCCCGACGCGCCCACGCCTGCTCCAAGTCCCGGTTGGCCGTCGTCAGTTTCAGAATCAAGTCCTGGCCCTGCCTCACCAGCACCGCAATATCGGGGCAGGTTTGCCGTTGCGCCAAAGATAGCGACCGCCATTGATCCGCCACGCGTTGCAATTGGGGGTTGACCGAGTCCAACCGGCTCAATAACTCGCGTCGCGCTGCGGTGCATCGGGTCAGCTCCTCACTCGAGCCGTCGGTCAAAGCGCGTTGCTCCGCTTCGGCGAGCTGCAACAACTCGCGACAAATCGCAACGTGCTCCTCCAATACGCGGCGAATGCCGGCAGTTATGGTGAGGTTTGACTCGGTAGAGGGGTGGGTACCTGCTTGTGGTCGTGCTGAAGCCACGCCAAATGATTTTGGCGCCATGCAGCCAAGTCAAGCACGGTTTGCACCGTCGGCGGCGTGGACGCAGGATTTAGAGCGCGACCGGCCTCACATGCGGCTTGGTACGCTCGCTGGGCCGCGTCGCGGTCGCCCAACCGCTCGCGCGTTAGCCCGATTTGATACAGCACCGGTACCCGCCATTGAGGCGCATCGTCCAAAGAAAGCAACGCCTCATACACCGCTACGGCTCCGGCGAAATCACCAGCCCGGTACATCTGATTGGCTAATTCATTACCCGCCGCTCGCGCCCATGCCATGTCGGTCGGCTCGGCGAGTAGGGCCAGCACCGTTCGCAGTGCCTCGTCGCGATGGTTCAACTGGTACAACGCGCGACTCAATAAAAATTGCGCTTCGGGCACCGGCTCACCTTCTGATAACAAAGCCCGCGCCACGGCTGCCACGTCCGTAGCTTTCCCCTGCGCGGAATAACAGCGCAGCAACCGCAACATAATATCGCGCCGATTCAATTCCGGTGCCTCCATCCGCAACAGGCGCTGATACAATTCCGTCGCTTCGGCGTAGGCACCTTGGACAAAATGCGTCTCGGCAATCTCTGTCTGCGCCACCAACACCAAGCGCTGGTACCGGCCTTCTGGTTCCAAACGCAGATTCAGCGTGGCCGTAAGCACGGCGTAGAACTTCGACAACGCCATCGCGTGCGCGCCCAACCGCCGATACAACAACCCTTGGCGTAGCAGCAACTCGGGAGCTTGCGGATCCTCGGGAAATTTCTCGAGAAACTGCCCCAACACTTGAATCGCGCGTGCCACGAGCCCGGCCTCCTCAGCGGTCTGCGCCAGTTCCGACAACACGACGCGAATGCGTGCCTCATCCGTCTCGCGCTCCAGCATGCTCGTCAGTGTGCGAGTTGCTAGGTCAAACTCGGCGCGTTGCCGTTGCCGTCGCGCCAACTCCAACCGCACCGACCAATCGTCGGCTTCGGGAGTGACCAGCGTCCAACCGGCAGAGACCCCGCTCAGCAGCATTGCACAGAGAAGAATCAAGGTGCGATGGTTCATTCCACCTCGAATCGCGCCCTGCTGCCGGGTTGGGGCGCAGGAGCCGGTGGGACAAATCCAAACGGAATCACGACACCAGTTGTCGGCGCATTGGTTGCCTCACTCGACCGCAAGCGGAACAATTCCAGCCACATCTCCGCCGTCACCAGCGGCACATTCGTTTGCCCACCGGCCTCGACAGTTTGCTGAGGTGTTTCGACGGGTGCCGGCATTGGCGGCTGCGCTACCGGGGTCGGTGAGGGCAAGGGTGGCAACGCGCGGACCTCGCGCACCGGTTTCGACACCGGTTGCCAACGCAACGGTGCCGGGCCGCACACCGGCAAATACCCGGCACTCAGCGCCCACGCACCGACCATCATCCATGACCGAAACGTTCCCACGTATACCGGTTTTCCTATCGGCAGGGAGCGGCTCAAACTTGAGTGCACGATGGACGACTCGTCGGGGCGCTCGGCGAATTTCTCTGCCCGGTCAAGGGTCGTCGATGCCGGACGCGGTCATCCCAAGCTGCAAGTGAACTTTTTCCTCATGGCGGTGATTGCGGCCGTGGAATGTTACGAGGATTTCATCGCCTCGGTCCTCAACGTCCACCACGCCGTACATACCCTCACCCCTCCCGGGAACGTAAAGTCCGTGACTATACGGACCGCCTTTGCAGTTACCGCCCTGATCCAACGGTGAGGACATCAAGACGGGCAGGGGAGCGCCACCGCCCTCAGCATAATCCCCGTTGCGTCCATCGTCCGCCGCCACGCAATGCCCGTCGCCGGTCAGCATGCACACGTTGTGTATGCCATGTTGCTTGAAAAAGTTGGCCAGTTGTCGTCGTTCATTGGAGAAGCCCGCCCAATGGTCCGCCCTTCCGGCTTTGCCAATCCAGGTGACGGAGCTGACCCAAAAGACCAACGGGTACCGGTTGCGGGCGTCGAGGAGTTGCTGCAAAAACCACGCTTTCTGGGCCGCGCCCATCATGGATTTTTCTTCGTTGTCTTCGGCCGCGTTCGGGGTGCGGTGCGATCGCAAGTCCGTCAGCAAGAACTTCACGCGACCGACCGTGAAACTCTGATAGATTGCCTCCGCGTCCAGCAACGGGTAGTGCGGAATGTATTCCCGATAGACCTTTTGCGCCGCGGCACGGCTCGGCGAGGTGCGATCCGAGTCGTTGGGACCGTAATCATGATCGTCCCAGACATACACCAGCGGCGCACGTTGCAACAACTCCGCATGGTACGGTTGACCAAACACGGACTCCAGCGCGCGCCGGTACAACGCGGGTTCATTCGTTGCGATGTCCGCGTAATGCAGGTCGCCGAGGTGTAGGTAAAACAACGGCTCGGTCTCCGCCATGGCACGATAGACGGGATGGTTGGTGCCGGTACTGCAGGATCCGAAAACAAATCGGAACGACGCCCGCCCGGTTGGAAACGTACGAAACTGTCCACCCCGGTCGCCGAGCCGGTAGGTGTACAGCGTGTCAGGCTTGAGATTCTCAAGCCGGTATGTAGCCAAACCACTCTCGGAAAACGTCGGAGCCACCGGCGGTCGGTCAGGCAACTCCAACCACACCTCGCCCGTGGTCCGGGCCTTGACCACCGCAGAAGTTGGGGTCACCGCGCCGCACCACGGCCCCACTTCGACCCTACCGGCCTGCACAGCCAAAGTGGAGGCGAGGAGCAAAATCAACGTTTGCATGCACTCACCATAAACAGGCCGATCAACGTTGTCATGCGAACTTGCGGTGACAAATCCGCACGGGTCAGATGACCGCGCCGCCTCCTCACGCGCGGCGCGCGATCTTGTGGAGATTGCCGGTGTACAAAACTTTGGGCGGTCTCCGGTCTGACCACGGGATCGAGTAAGGGATACCGGGAAACAAATCAAAGAAGTTGTCCGCTAACAAACGTTCGCCGTCGAGATCAAGGCACACGCCCCATACAAACGTCGGTGACGAAAAAATCGCTCGGCCACGCTCCACCCGCACCGTCACGCGTGCTGGTGGCCAGCGCAATTCTTTGAACAACGGCAAGACCAGCCGGTGGCGTGCGAGCAACTCCCCGTCGCGCGATAACATCGCAAACGCCAAACTCGATCGCGAGTCCCTCCAGAGTGACCGCGGAAATGCTGCCAACTGCGTTGATGCATTTGCTTCAAGGGTGACGCGCTCCGTTCGGTCGAGTGGGTAATTACCGGTCAGTTCGAAGATGCCATACCGCAGGTCGGCGACGACTGAGCTATCCGTATCGTTGATGCCGAAGATAGCTACGTGGTCATCCTGTGCCGCGACCACAACTGTCACCGGCACCATCGCGCGACGTACCGGGTGAAACGACGGCGTGCGACGCAAATAGTAATCCACGATTGTCCAACTACGCGTGGCTGGCCAGCAGTCGTTGAACATCCAAAATATGGCCGCCGCGCTGTCGAACATGCGCCGGCGAAAATTACGGATGTATTCGCTGAGCGCTTCACCCTGAATGAGGCCGCCCCAATACGTGTAGTCCACCACAGGAAGCTCCCGAGTCTTCAGCCCGGTCCACAACGGCAAAATGCCGTCCGGGTAGCTCGGCTCGCCCCAGCTATCGATGGAGTTGTCGTGGATTTGCCACGCGAACGATTGCACATGCCGGTGGCCCTCAGGCAAACACGCCAGCATCGTGGGCAACGCTGTTGGCCCGAGAAAACCTCCCTCGTTCGGGAAGCGGCATTCCATTTTGCGATAGTCGCGGAAATCCAGGTTTGCAAATCCGACCGACCACGGGTGTTGGTCGCCGGTATGGTCGGCGTTGGGATGCTCGCCATCGAGTGAGTAGGGGGAACTGGGCCAGTAAAAGCGCGTCGGATCCTCCTCCCTGAGCAAGCGCGGCAACGTCAGGTGAAATAGCGCATAATCGGGATACGTCATCGCGCCCTGATCGAATCCCCAGTCCCACGCGCCCCATTCCATCTCGTTGTTACCGCACCAAACAATCAAGCTGGGATGCGAGGCCAACCGACGAATGTTCCACGTGGCCTCCTTGACGACGTCGTCGAGGAACTCCTTGTGTACCACCGGGTACTTGTGACAGGCGAAAATGAACTCCTGCCAGACCAGAATGCCTTTCAAATCGCACAGCTCGTAAAAGTCGTCGCTCTCGTATTGCCCGCCGCCCCACACGCGCAAGAGATTGAAGTTTGCCTCCCGCGCGCGATCGGTCAGCGTGTCGTAGCGGGCGCGGTCGCATCGTTGAAAAATCATGTCGGCGGGAACCAAGTTGGCGCCCTTACAGAAAATTTTTTTGCCGTTGATTTCGACGATGAAATACCGGCCCTTTTGTGGATGCGGCTGTTGGTTGATCCGCACATGCCGAAATCCGATCCGCGCGGTCTTTGTGCCGACCTCTTTGCTACGGACCCTCAATGTCGCTCGCACGTCGTAGAGATGTTGCGGCCCATGACCTGCCGGCCACCACAGGGCTGGGTCCGTGACCGTGACGACTGCCTCCACACGGTTCATGCCGGGACCCAGCGATACCGGTTCCGCCACGCGCCGGCCTGCAACCTCCACGATCAACTCGGCTCGTGTCTTTCGAAACGCCTCAACATACAGGCGCGCACGGACCACACCGGTGCGCAAATCCGGCGTGACTTCGACCAGCGGGACCAATTGATCCAACCGTACCGGGTCCGTCGTCCACTCCAGCCGCACATTGCCCGTGATGCCGACGTTGATGAGCCGCGTGCTCCAGTCCCAACTGAACTGACACTGCGGCTTGCGCAACCACACGCCCTTGTGCAGCCGCTGATCCAACTTGCGGAGGAATCCCGCCATTGGTTTGTCCATCACCTCAAACAACCCGCCCTCAATGTGCACGGTAAGCAGGTTGCGCCCGGGCTTCAGTTTGCCGGTCACCTCGATGCGGCAAGGGTAAAACACGTTCTGATGCGTGCCCACGAGCTCGCCATTGAGAAAAATCCTGGCAACCAAATCGAGGCGCTCAAACACCAACCACGCATGGCCCGTGATGCGCGGCGCCTCAAACCACCGCCGGTACGCCCAGTAGCATTCCTCCACCCACCTGGCTTTCAAACAATTGGTGCCGACGTATGGGTCTTCGATCAAACCCGCTCGCCACAAATCCAAATGCACCTCGCCCGGAACCTGCGCGTCAATGTACCGTGCCTCATCAGTCTCGGGACGGTTGGCGTACTCGACGCGACCCCGTTCGCCATCGCTCCACCGCAGTCGCCACGTTCCGTTCAGATCCAGCGTCGAAAGCATGGGCGCGGAGCTTAGACCGCTGCTTCGCGGAGTCAATCATCGCGATGCGACTGCTCAATTCTCTCCCCCAAAAGCGGCGCAAACCGGGAGGTAACGGGCTACAACAATCCCCGCAGCCACTGTGTCAGCTCGTGTTCCTGCGCCTCGATGGACTCAACCAGTTTGAACTGCGTGCGACAGCGATCGAGATTGTGCCTAGGTCGGTGCACCTTGAAATAGACGTCACCGGACAAGTAGTCAGTCAAAAATCGAATCCCAATTTCCAGCGTGATAACCTTGCCGGCCACCACGAGCAGTTCTTTCTCCTCACGCGTCAGAAACCCACCGGCCGCCTCCAAATACCCGCGCGCCAACGCCTCGAACATCTCGCGCCGCAGACCGACTTGGCTCAGGTCGCGCTCGTCTTCCCTGGCCGGGCTGGTGGTCGTGCGCACTTGATCGCCAAAGTCATACAGCGCCAACCCCGGCATCACGGTGTCGAGATCAATCACGCACACGCCCTCGCCGGTCGCGTCGTCGAGCATCACATTGTTGAGCTTCGTGTCATTGTGCGTCACCCGCTCCGGCAATCCCGCATCCACTAACGCGCGCGTCAACGCGCGCGGCGTTTCATCACGAACTCGATCTCTGGCCCGCAATCGCGCACCCGACCGGCTGCGTCGGCGGCGATCGCCGCTTCCAGCGCGGCCAGTCGTTTCGGCGTGTGGTGAAAATCCGGTATCGTCTCGTGCAGCCGCGGCGCCGGTAGGTCGGCCAACAGTTCTTGAAAACCTCCAAAGGCTCGTGCCGCCTCATATGCTTGCGTGGGTGATTCAACCGTATCGTACGTGCGCGCGCCTTCGATGAAGAGGTAACAACGCCAGAAGTTACCGGCTTCGTCGCGATGGAACGGTTGCCCATCGCGCGCCGGGACCAGCGTGAGCGCGCGCCGCGACCTCGCGCCGGCGAGTTTCGCCTGCACATGCGTGGTGACGCGGTAGATGTTCTCCATCAACGCTACCGGGTTCTTGAATACCCGGTGATTGATGCGTTGAAAAATGTATCGCACCCGCGTGCCAGCTTGGTCGAAGGTCGCTGCATACGTGTCGTTGATGTGCCCGCTACCATAAGGCTGGGCTTCCATATAATCCCCGTGCAGAAGGAATTTTTTGGCCACCGATTGCAAATTCACTAAACTCGTTATGGCAAGGAGCAGCTTATACGGGGTCGGCTCGCTGGCCGGAAAATGAACCTACACCACCCGTCGCAACGGGGAAGGAAAGAGCGTGAGTTGCGGATTATTTTCCTTCGGCGCCGCGTTACTTCTTTTCGCGCACGATGCCTGTCGGTTGGGCTTTGGTTACGTAGCTGGTGAAGACGTACGAACGAACCTCTCGCAAATCCTGCTTCAATTCGCGAATCTCCTCATGCACTTCGTTGAACCGCTTATCCACTTCATCGAATCGTTTGTCTACTTGTTCAAACCTCTTGTCCACTTGTTCGAACCGCTTATCCATCTGTTCCAGTCGTCCTTGGATGACCTTGAACTCGGCTTTGGTCTCCGCTTTGAATTGTTGAAGGTCGGTTTTTACTTGGGCGAGATCCGCCTTAATCTCGGCAATCTCAGGCAGGAGTTTCAGCTTGAGAATTTCCAAAATCTCTTGTTGCAGCGGCACCTTCATCCTCGCGCAAATCATCCTACCGCCACGGGGTCGCGTCAAAGTCAAAGCCCAGACTAATTGAGAAACCGTGCGGTCATGGCGACCGCCAGGCTTCAGCCAACAATGTGGTCGAGCTGCAAGCAATTGATCTGGCGGCCGGCATAGATCTCTCCACCGTAAGGGCCGCCGTCGGCCACCGGCTTTGTCTGTGCGGCAACCTCGATTGCGGCTTGCTGCTGACCGGCACCCCCGAACAAAACTACGCCGCCGCCCGCGACCGCCTCCTCATCGGCAAACCCGGTGGCGCCTGCGTCTTCGGCGCCAGCAACGCCGTCCAACCCAACGTCCCCCGCGAAAACTACGAAGCCATCATCGCCGCCTGGCGCGCCCACGCCCCTACGATTGATCGTCATCGCAGCTGGTGGTGCGGTCTTGGTTTGCGTGGATTGATTGGCGCAGTTTCAGCGGATTCGAGTTCGGGAGCAAGCGCTCGCACTTCGGCGTTGCATGCCGGTTGGCTCGTTCTCTAGTGTCGCGTCCATATGACGGCATCTTCGCGCTCGTGGGTGCGCTGGGTGCGACCTTCGATCACGACCTGGTTGTGGCTGACGCTGGTGGTTGTGCTGTCCACAGAGCCGTGGCGCGTGGCGATGGTTAGTGCCGATGGCGACACCTGCATGCATTGGGCTTGTGGCGAGTGGATGCTCACCCACCGGCAGTTGCTCAACCGCGATGTGTTTTCTTACACCCATGCGGGGCAACCAATCATCTCCAAGGAATGGCTTGCGCAACTGCTCTTCGCCCTCGCCGCCCGGTGGGACGGGCTTGCCGGTATCGCGCTCTTGGCTGCTGTGGTGCTCGCCACCACGTTTGCGCTGCTACATGCACAACTGTTGCGGGACCGCAACGAACTCGTCGTGACCACCGGGTTGACCGTGCTGGCGGTGTGGGCTTCCGTGACGCACTGGATCGCGCGCCCGCATCTGTTCACGTTGTTGTGTCTGGTGTTGTGGAACAGCACGCTGCGACGCGAGCCGTCGTGGCGGTGGTATGCGGGGCTACCGGCTCTGATGGCGCTGTGGGTCAACCTGCATGGAGGATTCCTCGCCGGTTTCATCACGCTGGGTTGCTACTGGGTCGGTGCGCTATGGGAACGCGATTGGCGCCGCTGGCGCGCGTGCACCGTTGTCGGAGTGCTGGGCGTCATCGCATCGCTGCTGAACCCGAGCGGCTACCGGCTGCACTGGCATAACCTGCAGTTCGTCCGCAACCAATTCTTCACTGATTGGCTTGCCGAGTATGCTTCCGCTGATTTCCACAACCCGGCGCATGCTGGGTTTCTGCTGTTGCTGTTGGCCGTGTGGGGCGCGATCGCGCTCGCTCCGCACCGTTGTCGGCCGACGGATGTCATCCTGACGCTGGTGTGGGGGTATTTCGCATTGTATTCGGTGCGCAACATTCCTTTGTTTGCCATCATCGTCACGCCCATCATCGCACCGGCGTGGTCAGCCTTCCTGCCGGTGGCCTGGCATGAGCGAACGACGCGCTGGGTATGGCTGCGCGACGCGCGTGCCGGTTGGTTGCTGGCGATCGCGGGACTTGCATGGTTGGTTACCGGCGTCGATCGCACAACCGAGATGCCCGCCGACAAATTTCCCGTGCGAGCGGTCGAGTACATCCGCACGCATCCTGAGCAGTTCAACGGGCGCATGTTCAATCAATACATCTGGGGCGGATATTTGCTCATCGCGCTGCCCGAACATCCCGTGTTCATTGATGGTCGTGCCGATTTCTTCGGCGAGGAACATGTGCGCACCTTCGATCGCGTGACCGACCTGCAACCCGGTTGGACCGAGCCGTTGGAAAAGTATGAGGTGCGATGGACCTTGATGCCGCCGGATCACCGGCTGAACGCGGCGCTGGCCCTGGCGGGTTGGCAGAAAATTTACGAAGACAAAACGGCGGTGATCTACCGGCGATGACCACGCTCGCGAGATGGTTTCGGATCACGCCCACGACCTTGTTGTGGTGCGGGCTGTTTCTGTTGCTGGCGCTGTCCAACTGGCGCGTGGTGTTGGTGAATGCCGACAGCGACGCCGCGTGGCATTGGCGCAATGGTGAGTGGATTTTGCAGCATCGCACATGGATGCGAAGCGATCCGTTTTCGCACACTCGAGCCGGTGAGCCATACGTGTCGAAGGATTGGTTGAGCGAAGTGGCGTTGGCCATGGCCGGTCGTGCAGGTGGGTGGAGCGGGGTCGCGTTGGTGGCGGCCGCGGTGATTGCCGGCGTCTACGCGGGGTTGTGGCGCGCCATGACACGGGCCGGTAACCATTGCGTGTGGGCGATGGTTGTAGTAGCGCTGGCAGCATGGGCCGGTACGGCCCACTGGATCGCCCGCCCGCATCTGGCGACGCACGCATTGACGACGTTGGCCGCTTGGCAGTTGTACCAGTTTCATCTCGGTCGCCGATCCTCCCGGCAGCTCGCGGCATGGTTGCTGCCGGTGGCGGTGTTGTGGCCCAACTTGCACGGCGCGTTTCTCAATCTCTTCGTGCTGCTGGGCATCTACCTGGTCGCGACCGGTATCGAGTGGTACCGGCAACGCGATCATCGCTTGGAACACGCTCGCCGCTGCCGCGAGTTCCTGATGCTCACCGCGGGCTGCGCGTTAGGGACGTTGCTCAATCCATACGGTTGGCAACTGCACGCTCATATTCTCGAG